>DATLFS010000079.1:0-8378 GCA_035540935.1 Actinomycetota bacterium | reverse complement strand
CTGCCTCACTGCCGTCGATGTATCGGTACCGCCAGCCGACCACCCTTGAGGTCCACCCGACTCCGCGGAACTCCTGAACAATGCCCTTGCCCTCGACGACCACGAGGACGAAGTTCACCGGATCAGACCCTTCTTTGTCTTCGTAAGTGATGGCGTATCCACCCCCACCGAAGTCGCTTCCCGTACACAGATTCAGACGGTCACAAGAATTTGCGGACGATCCATTCACTGAAACAGAGACGCCGTCCCGTCCCGACACGGACGTCACGAGACCGGGCCACACCTTCAACGGACCGCGTTTGCCTACGTGAGCGTCAAGAGATCCAACGAACGCACCGCGTTCGTGCAGTTGAAAGGAGGCGCTGAATTCGAAGGAGGAGGGGCCCGACGTCGTTCGGCGCAGCAGGACGACGATGCGCTCCCTCGGAGAGGCAGCCGATACAGCTGTAGGCAAAGCGGTCGGACCAAGTACTGCGATCCCCACAACTACCAATACAAGCTTCCTGAATAGGTCGCCCATGAGCCTCTCCGAGGGAGCCTTCGTCACCGCCACGATGCTAAACGGAGAAACCGATCTCATGACATTTCACTGCGCGTAGACTCGAGCGACAGTGATGCGCTGTTCAGGTTGATCCATCCAGTTGCGGCCCCGATCGGTGATGCGAGAGAGCCGCCGGAGTAGAGAAAGGGGCGCTCCCGGAGGGAGCGCCCCTTTCCAGCCCTGGCCTTTCCAGATTCGGGGTGATGTGCCCTCTAGCAGACGGCGCCCGTCTGTGAGGCCGAGTAGTAGCGCTCGGAGCCGGTGTCGCCGGCGAACTTCGCCGAGAACTGCGCCACCGCGCTGCGGTACTTCGGCGGTACCTCCATCGTGAAGCTCCCGTCACTCGCGGTCTCGCCGGTACCGATCAGCTCGCAGTTGCCGAAGATCTCCACCGTCCGCGCCGCCAGCGGCTGGCTGTCGGCGGCGTCGGTGAGTGTCGCCGTCACCTTCTTCTGCGCGCCGTTGCCGCTCGCCGTGACCGAGAGAGCGGAGGCCGCGGTCGTGACCGTCAGGTCACCCTCGTCGTCCGACTCGAGGTACTCGTTCGGCGCGCCGGCGAACGAAGCCCTCACGGTGTAGTCACCCGCAGGCACTCCGACCGCGAAGCTCGCCGTGCTGATGCCGTCGGCGTTGGTCGGCGATCCCGGCGCGATCTGTACGACCGAACCGTCCGCATCCACCAGCGCGAAGCGGATCGCCTGCCCGGCGATCGCATCGCCGGAGGCGTCGGTGAGGCGCGCCTTCAGCTCCACTCCCTCGCGGAAGCGGGCGCTTGAGGGGTTGTCCGCCGACAGCTCGACGGAGGTCGCCACCGCCTCCGAGCCGCCGCCACCGTCGGTGATCGGCACGTCGACGGTGAGCTCCACCGGGATGTGCGCCCCGACCCACGCGGTGGCGAGCACGAAGTCCGTCCCCGCGGGGATCGCGGCGCGCTCGTTCTTCATGTCGGTGAGCGAGTCGCCTACGAGCGTGCAGACGCCGTTCTCGGCGGAATAGAACCTGAGGTCGAGGTCCCAGTAGACGGGCCAGCCGACCGGCGAATAGCCGCCGACCTGCGCGACGGCGCCGTCGACCGACAGCTCCTCAGGGAGGCTCCACACGTAGGCGTCGACGCCCTGGGTGACGAGGTTGGTGCTGCAGCTGCGGACGAACTCCGTGCGCGTCACGGAGTTCACGCTCTGCGCCGCGATGCGGCCCCGGGGCGCGACCGTCACGGTCTCGAACTCGGGCTCCTGCGACTCCACGGGCGCGCTCGGGCCGACGTTCTGTTGGATCCAGTCGTAGAGCTTCGTGTCGCCCACCCGGGAGTAGACCCCGTACTGGGTCGGGTAGCCGCAGCCCCAGCCCCAGGAGACGACGCCCATCTGCACCGGCGCGCCGCTTGAGTCGCGGACGAAGAGGGGACCGCCGGAGTCGCCCTGGCAGGCGTCCTTCGTCCCGTAGGGCTCGCCCGCGCAGACCTCGGTCTCGGGGTCGACGAACGGGTTGAACATCTGGCAGTCGAAGTCGTCCACCACCGGGACGTCGACCTGGCGGAGCTGGTCGTCGGCGAGGAAGCCGGGGAACGCCTGCGCGCCGTAGCCGATGACCCGGGCCATGTCGCCCGGCTCCCACAGCTCCCGGTCGTTCTCGGGATGGGCGACCCGGAGCGGCTCGTAGCTCGAGGAACGCTCGAGCTTGAACAGCGCCACGTCGTGCACGCCGGTCGAGGCGTAGAGGGGGTGGACGATGACCTGCGACGCGGCGATCGTCTCGCCGCCGCGGTCGCTCAGGTGCGACTTCCCGAAGGTGAAGGAGTAGATGGAGGGGTTGCTGGTCGAGCCGACGCAGTGCGCCGCGGTCAGCACCCACTGCGGCGCGATCAGGCTCGCCCCACAGATCTGGTCGCCGTTCTCGTTGAAGGCGGCCATAAACGGGTAGTTGGAGGCGTCGGCTGCGGTTCCGCCGACGATCGCCTCTGCCGGGCGAGGGGCCGCCACGAGCAGACCGGCGGTGAAGGTGAGAGCGATCAGGATGGTTACGAGGAGGCGGCGAGACCTGCTCGCGGGCGCACCTTCAGCGATCAGCGTGGACAAGGATCCCCCCAAGGTAGGAAAAAAGGACGGGTCCAGGGGGTATTCGGCGCGCCGGCAGCATGTTCCTGCTCGGCGGAGGCGGCGAGGTCCATTCGGAGCGCTGGGAGCGGCGGATGTGCGCCACCGCGGTGCGGACGTCGTCGACGACTCGGACGCCGCCCGCGATCCCCACGGCGGCCAGCAGAAGGCGGATGCCCATGTCGGTCAGTTCCTGGAGCTCCATCTCGGTCCTCCCGGTCGTGGCGGCCGTCCCGAGGGAAGACCTTCGAACTGAGGCGATTGCAGCATGATTCGGCTGCCGCGGCTACCGGGTTGAGCGAACGAGGATCGCGACCACCTGCCGGACCGGGTAGTCCCGCTCAGATGAGGTGGAGAAATAGCCGAGGGGCTGCCAGGGCCCGCCGTTGATGCTGTAGCGGGCCGACCAGATCGCCCCCGCGGAGAGGTCGTAGGTGCCCCGGGTCTCGTAGATGTGCTCGATGTTGCCGGGGATGACCCTCGAGCCCCTGATCCGGAGCGGGCGGCCGGGATGGGTCGTGACCTTCGTCTGGCCGTCGCCGAAGTTCCACCGGTATTCGATGACCCGCGCCTCCGCAGTGACGGTGACGCCTCCCGCGGACGCGGTGGCGGTGATCGGCGCGAGCGGCTCCTCCGCCCAGATGTAGGTCTCGAGCCCGGTCAGGCCGACGGCTTCAGGAGCGGTGGCGATCTCCGGGCCGGCGGCTTGCGCGCGGGCGCGGTCGTAGGCCAGCGCGATGAGGGCGGGGATGTTCGGGCCGCGGCGGCGCCGCTGGCGACGGCCTTCGGTGGGTTCCTCGGAGGTGAGGGTGAGGAAGTAGATGCAGTTGCCGGAGTTGGGGCCGAAGGCCATGGAACGTTCGACCGGCGAGTCGTAATCCGCGGCGACATAAACAGGCCTGACGGTGCAGGTGTTCATAGGCGGCGGGACGTACGCGGCTGGAGCAAAGGAACTCGGCGCATTCGAGCTCGACCCTCCAGGTGGCGAACTCGCCACTCCCGGTTTTGACTCTCGGACGCTGACCTGGGCACCTACGCCTGACCCTGTGGTCCAGCCAAGGACGCCGATAGACCCGCTATCGGATGTCTGCGCGGTCACCGGATTTCCAGCGAAAAGCACAATCGCAGCCACAGTGACCGTCAAGAGGTGGCGCATTTTGGTTCCTCATTTTTCAGGACTCGTTCTCGCAGAGTGCGGTGCTCGTGTATCTGCCACGCCCCTTCTTCCTTCAGGAGCACCACGTTGTTTGTCTGTTGGATCGCGCGAGGTCCAGTAGTGAGGTCTTCACCTGTCGTCGGATGCACGAAGCACGGGTAAACGACCGCTACCTCACGCAGCTCTGCGCGATTGGAAGACAGTCGGACCACTTCGAGGTTCACGATGTTGATCACGCTGTCATCGACGACATCGCGTTTGTGTAGGCCCGCTACTGCTTGACGGAGCTGGTCGTTGAGCGGGCTGTGACTCGTGTATGCGCTACCGATCAAGCTAGTGTCGCGGGTTCGGAAAATCTCAAGCGTCCGGTTGATAAGGGCGCGGTATTCCGTTTCGAGGTGCTCACTCGATGCGGGCGCGGGCGGGTTCGCCACGCGTGCCGGGTCCTCTGCGTCACGGGGGAGCGTTACAGCTGCGTACGCCACGCCGAAGCCGATCAGAGCGATAACAGCGAGGGCTGCTGGCGGACGGAGGCCACGGCGCGCCGCGGGTGTCGGAGGAGGGTCTGGCTCTAGGCCGTGCTCAGGTTCTGAGAGTTTCTGCATCGCAACCCCCGATGCGGTCGCTCCTCCTTCTTGAGATAGCAGGACGAGCGCCGTCCCGCAACTTCGCGAAGAGCTTTGGAATTACCTGGCAGCGGTTCTCCCGCGCCCTTTGTGGCCGATGCGCGTCCACGCGAGACCTTTCCGCTCCCACGGGCGTCATTAGAGTATGAGCGGGACGGAGGTGGGGGCTGTAGGGGCATCGCGGCGGCTCGCAGACATGGACGGCGGTTCGATCGAGGACCTGTACAGGGGCCACAGCTCTGCTGCGTTTCGCCTTGCCTTTCTGTTGGTCGGGAACTCGGCGCGGGCCGAGGACTTAGTACATGAGGCGTTCGTCCGCCTGCTGTCCCGGTTTCGGTCCATTCAGGATCCGCAGGCATTGCGCGCCTATTTGAACCGCACCATCGTCAACTTGGCGAAGAACCATCACCGAGATGAGGGTCGACGCCGCCGGGTTCTCGCCTCGCAGCCGACGAGCGACGTCGAGGGGATGCCCGATGTCGCGCAACGGGACGAGATCCACCGGCAGTTGAAGGAGCTTCCCTACCGTCAGCGGGCTGCGCTGGTGCTTCGGTATTGCGAGGACCTGTCGGAGAAAGAGGTCGCCGACGCTCTCAACACCTCTCCTAAGGCGGTGCGCTCCTTAGTGGGTCGCGGTCTTGCCGCACTCAGGTCGAAAGGAATCCAAGATGAGTGACGTTGAGGCGAGACTGCGACAACTGGGCCGCGAGGTAGCTGAGGAGGTTCCGAGTTCCCTCGCCCCGCGCGAGGACGTTCCCGTCCGAGCACGACGTCGTAGGTCCTGGGTTGCGGCGTTCTCCGCGACCACAGTCGTCGCATTGGCGGCTGCCGGGTATGCGGGCGTGACGGTCCTCCGCGAGCCCCCGGCAATGTACGTGGGGCCGAACGTTTTGAACGCCGCCGGCGCTACGACTCAGGCTGAAGGAACGGCTAGAGCCAAGGTAAAGCTCTCGCTCGATTTCGAAACGTCGGGCATATCGATAACGTCGACCGTGACCGGCGGCGGGGAGATCTCGTTTGAGGAGAATCGTTCGCACACGCGCCTCCGTGTGGCTGCGAACGGCATTCCGGGAACGGTGATGGAGGTCATTCAGGACGGGTCGACCAGCTATATGAAGAATCGTGGAGAGACCGGGACGTGGGTGAAGTATTCCGGTCCTTCGGCCGCCCCGGTGGCGGGACTGACTGCCGATCCTCGAGTCTCGCCGGCCGACTACCTGCGGCACCTGGATGACATCTCCCACAACGTCGAGGTGCTTGGCGAAGAGGACATCGACGGCGACCCCGCGACTCATTATCGAGCGGAGCTGAACGAAGCGAGCCTCGCTGACTTCGCGAACCCGCTCAAGGAGATGGGTTTCGATCTCGAGGTCGATTACGACCCTCTCGATGTATGGATCGATGAGCGGGGACGTATCCGAAAGATGTTCTTTGGGATGCGCGTCGACGGTGAGAAACACGGGAGCCCCATGAGTGGGCGCGTCGCCACGACCGTGAGCTTCTTCGACTTCGGGGCGCCCGTAGAGATCGAGCTTCCGGACCCGGATCAAGTCACCGATGAGTTCGGAGGCGCAGAACCCCGCTCATCGATTTCGGACGGCTTCCCCGACGACACGGTCGTGCTCGGTTCTCGGGGTTGGAAGGGCCCTCGCCTGATCGTCCAGAAGGACTCGCCCTCGATCTGCGTGTTCAATGTGCCTTCGTGGGTCACGAGAGTTGAGCTCGTGAAGTCGAACTCAGGTGCAGTCGTAGCGACGATCCACGGCGAGAGCCTCAAAGCTTCGGAATTGTTCGGCTGCGGGGATCTCGCCTCGGAGGACCCCCGCGTTTTCGACGCCCGCTCGCCCGCGTACACCTTGCACCTGACGAACGGGAAAAGAACGCTCGAGGAAGAACTGGTGCGATTGCGCCTTCCGTAGTTCCGAGAACCTCCGCGTACATGATCACGGTTTACTCGGCGGCTCCTTCTGCGAGCGACTCGGCGACGGCACAAGTAAGGCGCGCCGCATTCGCCACACTTCCGTACTCCACGTTCTCGGGCACGTCGCTCATCTGGTGGTAGTTGCCCGGCTGACGCCACGGCATCAACGACACCAGCGTCGCCACCGGATGGCCGGCGCGGCTCGGGATGATGCCGTCGGTCGAGGCGCGGGTCCGGATGCCGCGCTCGAGCGGGATGCCCAGCGCGACGGCGCGCCGCTCGACCAGATCGCGAAACTCCGGCCCTGGATATTCCTCGTGCCACACCGGCCCCTCCCCCTCCACCATCACGAGGTGCGGCGAGCCGATCGTGTCGACGACGACGAACCACGTCCTCCCCACCTCGAGCTCGTGCGCGTGGCTCCTCACGAACCCCCTGACACCGTCCTGCAGCGCCTCCTCGGAGCCGCACGAGACGAGCAGCACCCGCAGTCCGTCGATGGGGCGCTCCGCCAGCATCTCGGCCAGCGCGACGAGCGCGGCGACGCCGGAAAGGTTGTCGTTGGCGCCGGGAACGGTCGCGTGGCGCATGATGTCGGCCACCGCGGCCGTGCCGAGGACCGCGGGGACGAGGGCGGCGCGGGCGAGGCCACGGCGCGCCGTGAGTGCCGCAGCCAGGGTCAAGAGCGGAGGGGCGAGGCCCGGCCACCACAGCGGCACCTGCCTCTTGGCGCGCCCGACCCGCTCGGGGAACCTCTCGTACAGCGCCTGCCACAGCCGCTGGTCGAAGATGACGCCCGCCTGCGCGGCGTCGTGATGAGCGAGGACGACGAGCGTGCGCGGCGCGCCGCGATCTCCGAGCGACGCAACGACGTTGGTGGTCGTCCGGCGGCGCCGCACGAGACGGCGCAGGATGCGCGGGCCGTTCTGGATCTCGTCGACGAGCCCTGCGAGCGTGAGTGCCGCCAAAGCCCCGCCGGAGGCGCGACGGCCGCGAGAGGTGAGGAGTGCGGCCGCGGTCGCGGCGACGCCGAGGCCGACGATCGTCGGCGGGAACGTCCCCCACCCCGGCTCGCCCTCGAGCGCGACCTCGGCTCCGGTCTTCTCCAGGCGCGCTGCGATCCACTCGGCCGCCTCCCGCTCGCCGGGGGAGCACGGCGCGCGATCGATGGGCGCGAGACGCTCGACGACCTCGCGCAGCACCTCTTCTCGCACCTCGGGCACGGCCACGGTGGCGACCCTATCTCCCGGCGCTCCGGCCGCTACGCTGCCGTTCGTGACGCATCCCAACGACGAGAGTGCCGCGGCGCGCCGCGCCCGGTTCGACCGTGCCACCTCGCACCTCGAACCGCCCTTCGCGCTCGTCGATCTGGAGTCGTTCCGCACCAACGAGACAGATCTCGTCCGGCGCGCCGGCGGGAAGCCGATCCGGCTCGCGTCGAAGTCCGTGCGCTGCCGGACGCTGCAGAGCCGCGCCCTCGAGAACCCAGGCTTCAAGGGGACGCTCGCGTTCACGCTCCCGGAGGCGCTGTGGCTCGCCGACAACGGCTTCGACGACCTCGTCGTCGCCTATCCGACTGTGGACAGGAGCGCGCTCGCGACGCTCGCCGAGCGGCATGCCGATCGCATCACGCTCATGGTCGATTCGTCCGCGCACCTGGACTTGATCGCGGACGCGGCAACCGATCCGGCGCGCCCGATCCGCGTGGCGATCGACGTGGACGCGGGGCTTCGTCTCGCCGGCGGGCGCATCCGGATCGGCGCCAAGCGCTCGCCGGTGCACACACCCGAGGAAGCGGCCGATCTCGCGCTCGACATCGTTCGGCGCGCCGGCATCGAGCTCGTCGGGCTCATGGCTTACGAGGCGCAGGTCGCGGGCGTGGGGGACCGGCCCAAGTCGCGCCTCGAAGGGGCGGCGATCCGCGCGCTGCAGTCGTGTTCGATGCGTGAGCTGAAGACACGGCGCGCCGCGATCGTGGCCGCCGTGCGCGAGGTCGCGCCGCTCGAGTTCGTGAACGGCGGCGGAAGCGGGAGCGTGGAGC
>DATLFS010000078.1:0-6105 GCA_035540935.1 Actinomycetota bacterium | reverse complement strand
GCGAGCTCCGGTTCAGCTGGCTCATAGTTGTTGTGCATGGCGGAACGGGACACGAATCCGATCCGGCCTCCGTCGTCGACGTAGCTCGCCGGGTCCAAGAGGCGACCGACGGACGCATCCTCAACGTACCCTGAGGAAGCCGCGTTCCGGACCAAATGGGGCCCAAATCAGAAACGAGAATGTCGCGTAAAGATGAGTAACTCTGAGCAACGAAAAACGGACTCTGACCAGCCAAAACTGGCTGACAGCCAGGTCAGCGCTTTTCTAGCCTACTTTCGTTCACACCGAAGAGGTCACTGGTTCGATCCCAGTACCGCCCACACGATAGGAGCGAGCGTCAGTCGACCGTGAGATGCTCGCCGCCCGGCCTCGCGTAGAAGTCGGGCGAACCGCAGTGAGGGCATCTCGGCGGAGCGCTGCTGCTGAAGCGGCCCCCGCATCGACACTTCGGCGGCGCCTCCTCCCACCTAAGAGGATCCGTGCTGAGGAGCTCCACGCTCTGCTCGCTGTCGCATCGTGACGGAATAAGGGCACCCCTATGCCCGATCTTCAGCAGCGCTTCGGGCTGCGCGCCTCAACGCCGTAGCGGCAACGGTCTACCAGGCGGCCGCTCCGGTTCCTAAGGGTCGCCACGTCGCCGCGGTTGCCCCACACGTAGTTCCTGAGGTTCCAGTGCAGGTAATAGAAGACCGGACAGTCGCCGTCACAAACACCCGCGCCGTCGTCGCCCCGGCCCGACCTCAATGTGAGCGTGTCCCCCGGCCCGAGCCTCACGCCACGGAACCGGTAGACGTTCTCGCGCCCGCGGTCGTGGATCTTCCAGCCGCGGAGACCCCGGGCGCGCGGCCCGGTGTTCACGAGGTAGATGAACTCGCGATTGACGTGCTCGTTGGTTCCGGAGTCGGCGCCGCGAGGATTGAAAGCGATCCTTCGGATCTCCACCTTCGCGAGCGCGGGTCCCGGGGCCGCCAGCAGGAGCGCGGCGGCGCACAGAAGGGTCGGAACGCGGCCGAGGCGCACCCAGTCAGCATAGAGGCGCGCCTACGGCCCAAGGAAGCGGGTTGGCATGCCGTCCGAGCGCGGCAGAAGTCGTCACCGAGGAGTTCGCGAGTCCGGCGTCACCGCCGCCACGGCGGCGGCCGCCGATCGCCATCGGGACATCGCCCACGAGAACAAACAGGAAGAGCGCTATTCCGCTCAACGCACCGATCAGGGGCAGGTCGAACGCGTTCAGGATCGCGAACAAAGCGATGCCCAGTACGACCGACGGGATCACCGAGGCGACGAGCGCCTTCCCCACCGTGCGAGCCGCCCGGCCTCCGACGATACCGGCTACAACGGGACCCACGATCGGGAGCCAGATCAGGAGCAACAAGATGACGCCCATGTAGAGCGCTGCCTTGATGACCGAACCCCGCTCCATAATTCCTCCCGCACGATCGGACGGATTCACACGTACCTCAAGCCACCGTTCCCCAAACGGACCGGGTCGGCGGTTTTCACCTCGTCTGTTCCTGAAGTTCGCGCGGGCGCGCATCTCCCAGCCGCCGAGGCCTCTCGGGCCGGGATATAGCCTCTGCGCGTGGATATCGTCGATGAGCCCGTTCGCGGAAGCTTCCCCGACCCGTCGGTCGCGGCCTTGTCCGGCGCAGATCAGTTACGCGCCTTCGTCAGCGGTCGTTTGCCGTGGCCGCCCCTCGCCTACCTGACGGGACTGCGTCCCACCGAGGTCGGAGCGGGTTCGTCGGTGTGGACGATGCCGGTTACCGAATGGCTGTTGCCCCCGCAAGGTCTCCTCTACGCGGGATGCATGGCCCCGCTGATCGATGCCGCGCTCGGAAGCGCGGTGCAGTCGGCTCTTCCACCGGGCACGCCGTATACGACGTTCGAGCGAGCTCTCTATCGCCCTGCTGCGCCCGGGAACCCTCGAGGCGAAGAACCTGGTCGCCCGCTCGCGGCTGATATGCGCCGGGAAGACACTCGGCCTTGCGGAAGCTTTCGTGGAGGATTCCCGAGGGCGGTCTCTCGCGTACGGCACGTCGCGCTGCTTCATCTTCCCGACTCAACCGACATCGGATCCCCCGCCGCTCGAGCCGGTGGAGGAACCCGAGTTCGACTCACCGCATCCGTACGAGCGCGAGGCGAAGGGTGAGGTGCTCGATGCGAAGGTTTGGGAGGAGAAGTCGGGGATGGAGATCCTGCAGGGCCACATCTCCGGCGACGTCCCCCTGCCGCCCATCGCGCATCTGACGGGCGTTCGCCCGGTGGGCGGGTCCGAGGGCACCTCGACGTTCCGGCTTCCCACATCGCCGTGGTTCTGCGTGCCGCACGGCAACATCCAGGGAGGCCTCGTAGCACTCATCGCCGATCACGCGCTCACCGGCGCGATCGGCACGACGATCCCAGCGGGGGGCGGATACGCGGCGCTCGACCTGAAGCTGAACCTGGTACGGCCCGTCGCGCCGGACACGGGAGACCTGGAGGCGGTCGGGCGCATCGTCAGCCGGGGGCGTAGAACAGCCGTTGCGACCGCTGAGGTTCGGAACGCGGAGGGGAAGCCGGTCGCGATCGCGATGTCTTCGGGCGCGATCGTGGATCGCCCCGTGACGTCGCTACGGCCACTGTCGGCCGTAGAGGAGAACTAACCCTCTCGCCCGCGGAAGGGGGCGCCCGCCGAAGCGAGCGCCCCCGAGTCACCGCAAGCTCTAGTGCGACTCTTCCTCGTGGTCCTCGTGGAGGCCGCCTCCCCCTCCACCGCCTCCCCCAGGGCCGGGCGGCGGGTCGACCAGCGGACTGCGCGCGAAATCGCGCCGCGCGAACGTCAGGACCGCGTGCGCCACGGCGTCCGACATCTGATCTAGACCCGTGGGGTTCACGTTCGAGAGCGTGTCGCAGCGGAGGTGGTAGCAGGGGTCGTACGACTGCCCCGCGGTTCCGCCGTATACGGCCGCTTGCGCCGCGGTCTTCACCCCTTCCGCGCCCGTGAACAGACCGCCGGCGGGGATGCCCTGCGCGATGAACGGGCCGTAGTCGGAGCGTCCGTTGAACGGCGTCGGCTCGCTCGCGAGGCCCATGGCGTTGAAGTAGTCGACGAACGCCTGCTCGATCGCGCCCGACCCCGCGGGTCCCTGCTGGACGTTGGGGCCGACGGCGAACGCCGAGTTGTCTCCGTCGTAGACGAACCGGACGAAGTTCGGCGAGCCGATCATGTCGAAGTTCAGCATGAGCTCGATCTTGTCCCGCTCGGCCTGCGAGAGGCTCGAGACGTATGCCGCCGACCCGAGGAGACCGAACTCCTCCGCGCCGAACCACATGAAGCGCACCTTGTTGCGAACCTCGTGCGCGTGGGTCCCCAGCACCTCCGCCACCTCGAGGATCGTCGCCGAGCCGCTTCCGTTGTCGTTGATGCCGGCGCCGCGCGGAACGCTGTCGAGGTGCGCGCCGACGACGACGACGCTGTTGGCATCTCCGCCCGGCGTCTCCGCGATCACGTTGCGCGTGAGACGGTTCTCCTCGACCCGGTCGACCCGCAGGCGAACCGTCGACCCGGTGTCGCCGTTCGTCACACCGTTGGCCAGGTCATCGCCGACGGCGAACGTCGTGCCTACTACCGGCGCGCCGTGCGACTGCGGGCCGCCGAGCGTGCCGTTGATGACGCCCGTGCGTCCCGGCTGCCCCTCGTTGAAGACGATCACACCGGCTGCTCCGGCCGCCGCCGCGTTCTGGCCCTTCACCGCGAAGGCGCATGTCCCGCGTTGCACGAGAGCGATGCTCCCGGCCGGGAACCCGGCGAAGTCGGAGCTCTCACAGCCGCTCGTGTTCGAGTTGTCCGTTGGGCCCGGCGGCAGCACGAGGTCGACCGCCACCACCGGTGCCGAGACGTCGCCGCTCGGGGAGTACGTCATCGACGCGAAATCGACCCCGTCGGTGTAGGTGACCGCGTTCGGCGACGTCTGGCTCATCTCCGGAGGAGTGCGGTCCGCGTTGTAGACGAAGTTGAAATAGTGACTCGAGACGTTCAGGCCGGCGGCCGCGGCGCGCTGCGCGACGTAATCTGCGGACGCCTCGAATCCCGGCGAGCCACCGGCGCGGTTACCACCGTGCGCATCGCTGAACGACTGGAACGCCTGCAGGTGCTCTTGGATCCCTGCCAGGGTCACCTGCTTCCGGAAACCCTGCGTCGAGGCGATCGACGACTTCGGGTTCGCGCCCGCGGTCGTGATACCGCCGGCGACCAACGCGGTGGCCGAAAGTGCGACCGCGGCTCTCACCCATCGGCTTCTGGTCATGCACACCCCCTGGGATCCGCGGGGCCCCGCTGCCCCGTCCGCGGCAATCGTCGCGCAAGCGAAGCAAGCGTGCTCACGTCTCCCGGCGGCGATGTATCAAGGGGCTATGGGTCGGTGGCTGAGCGCGGCAGTTCTGACATTCCTCCTCTTCGCGTGCGAGGCGCCGGATCCCGCCCCGGAGCGGACCGCGCCCCCGAACGACTCCCCTGTCGCGTCATCCCCTGAGGAGCAGCGAGCGCCTGATCCGCGCAGGGCGCGCATCGCTCTCCGGCCAGTGGCCGATGGGCTCGACGCGCCCCTGGGGCTCGTCGATGCCGGCGACGGCAGCGGACGCCTCTTCATCGTCGAGCAGCCCGGCACGATACGCATCCTGGAGGACGGCCGCGTCGCCGAAGACCCCTTCCTGGATATCTCCGATCGCATCACGTCGGGCGGCGAGCAGGGACTTCTGGGCCTCGCGTTCGACCCCGACTACGCGTCGAATCGACGCTTCTTCGTCAACTACACCGACAACGCCGGCGACACCGTCGTCGCGCGCTTCGAAGCAGCCGGAGAAGGCGACGTCGCCGATCCGTCCACAGAGCGCGTCCTCCTACGCATCGAGCAGCCGTACTCCAACCACAACGGAGGGCACCTCGCCTTCGGGCCCGACGGCTATCTCTACATCGCGACCGGCGACGGAGGCGCGGGCGGAGACCCTCACGAGAACGGGCAGGCGCTCGACACATTGCTCGGGAAGCTGCTCCGGCTCGACGTATCGGGCGACGACGCCGCCGCGCCGGAGGACAACCCTTTCGTCGAACGCGAGGGTGCTCGCCCAGAGATATGGGCGTACGGCCTCCGCAACCCGTGGCGCTTCTCGTTCGACCGCGAGCGGATCTGGGTCGCCGACGTGGGCCAATCGGCGCGCGAAGAGGTGAACGTGCAGCCGGCCGACGAAGGCGGCCTCAACTACGGCTGGAACATCATGGAGGGCTCCGAATGCTTCGGCGCGCCCGACTGTGACCGCGAGGGGCTCGTCCTGCCCGTCGCCGAGTACGGGCACGGCGATGGCTGCTCCATCACGGGCGGCCACGTCTACCGGGGCGCCGCGGTGCCGGACCTCCGAGGCGGTTACGTCTTCGGGGACTTCTGCTCCGGAACGGTCTGGATCCTCGACTCCAGCGACCCGGAGCGAGACGCGGCCGTCGCCCTTCGGACCGGCCTGAGCATCGCCTCCTTCGGCGTGGACGCGGAGAGCGAGCTCTACGTCGTCGACCTGAACGGCTCGATCCACCGGATCGTCGAGGGCTGACGGCGGTTTCTTGTCACACCCCTTCGTCAAGATGGGGTCATGGACGTCGGGCTTCTGAAGCAGGCGATCTCGCTGTTGCGGCGGTGCAACGCATCGCTCGAGCCCGAGCGCATGGAGGCTTCGTTCGCGCGGGAGTGCCTCGCCCTCTACGGAGAGGTCGAGAAGCTCGGCGCTTACGGGACGGCGGCTTTGTCGCGCAAGGTGGGTGACGTCGAGCGGGTGGCTCGCGCCACCGGCACCTCGATCGGCAAAGCGAGAGCAGCCGTGGAGACCGGGCGCGCCCTGAGGGACGCTCCTCAGGTGGAGCAGGCGTTCCAGAAGGGGCGGGTGTCGCTCGATCAGGCGGCCGAGATAGCCCGGGCGGAGCAGGTCGCTCCTGATTCGGCCTCTGAGCTCCTGCAGGTGGCCGAGAAAGAGAGCTTCCAGGTGCTGAGGCAGAAGGCGCGCAGCACCGCGCTCGAGGCATGCCGGGGCGACGAGCTGGCGCTACGGCAGCGGAGGGCGCGCCGGGCGGTGAGCCAC
>DATLFS010000077.1:0-7392 GCA_035540935.1 Actinomycetota bacterium | reverse complement strand
GCCGCGATCACGACGTCGAAGTTCCCGCCCGCGAGCTGCGTGAAGATCGTGTCGAAAGAAGTGTCGACGATCTCCGTCTCGAGCTCGAGCCGCGTCGCGATCTCGTTGATGAGGTCGATGTCGAACCCCGTCTCCTCACCGCCCTTGCGGAACTCGAACGGCGGGTAGGGGATGTCGGAACCGACCGTGAGGATCCCCTCCTCGATCGTTTCGAACTCGGGGATCTCGCCCTCTCCCGCGGCCTCGGTCCCCGTCCCGGTTCCCGTTGCAGTCCCCGTTCCGCCGGGCTGCTCCTCTTGGCCGCAGGCAGCGGCGAGCAGCGCCAGCGCGCTGAGAAGGACGAGGAGAGATCTCCAGGCCTTGTCTCCGATCCTCATGTCTGTGTCCCCCTGAGGTGTCGTTTGTCGGTTGGGGGGAGCATAGCCGCCGTCCCGGCTACATTGCAGGCGTGCCCCTCCACCTCGAAGCCCGCGATCGCGCCATGCTCGCCGGAGGCGACGGGGACGCGACGGCGCTCGCGATGAAGATCGTGGTGAGCATGGCCGAGGTGCAGGGCGCGGCGAACCTGCGGGACATCTCCTCCGCCCACATCGACTCGTGCCTCTACCACGGACGCGCCGGGCTCGACTTCGCCGAGCGGCTCGCCTCCGGCGGCGCGCGCGTCAAGGTCCCCACCACACTCAACGTCTCCTCCCTCGACCTGTTGCACCCAGAGCTCTACCGCGGCCCGCCGGAGACGGCGCGGGAGGCGCGCCGCCTCATGGACTGCTACGTCCAAATGGGGTGCCGGGCGACCTGGACCTGCGCGCCCTACCAGCTCGCGGAGCGGCCTGCCTTCGGCGAACACGTTGCGTGGGCGGAGTCGAACGCGATCGTCTTCTGCAACTCCGTCCTCGGCGCCCGCACCGATCGCTACGGCGACTTCATGGACATCTGCGCCGCGATCACCGGGCGTGTCCCCGACGCGGGTCTGCACCGGGAGGAGGGACGCCGCGGCGGGATCGTGTTCGCTCTTGAAGGCGTCTCTCCCGACACCCTCGGACGAGACCTCCTCTACCCCGTCCTGGGCCACCTCGTCGGTCGACGATGCGGCGACAGCGTGCCGGTGGTCGAAGGTCTGCCGCACGATACGTCGGAGGACCGGCTGAAGGCGCTGGGCGCGGCCGCAGCGTCGTCGGGCGCGGTCGCACTCTTCCACGCCGTCGGCGTCACGCCGGAGGCGCCGCGGCGGGAAGACGTGGCCGATCCGGACACGCCGGTGGAGCGCGTCCGGCCGGACGATCTCGCGGCCGCGGCGGCGGAACTCACGTCGGCCGCCGACGACCGCCTCGGTGCGGTCTGTCTCGGGACGCCGCACGCGTCGACGGCGGAGCTCACCGCGCTCGCGGCGTCCTTCCAGGGCAGGCGTGCCGCCGTTCCGGTCTACGTGAACACCGGCCGGGACGTGCTACGTGCGCTGCCGGGCCCGGTGACGGCGGCCCTCGAAGCCTCCGGCGTGCAGATCGTCACCGACACGTGCACCTACATCACGCCGATCCTGGGCGATGTCGACGGGGCCGTCATGACCGACTCCGCCAAGTGGGCGTGGTACGCGCCGGGCAACCTGGGCGTCGACGTCGTCTTCGCCACGATGCACGACTGCGTCGAGTCCGCCGTGTCGGGGCGGGTGGTGACCGATGAGCGCATCTGGTCTTGAGGGAAGGTCACTCCTGCCCGGGCGGGCGCGGGGTGAGATGCTCCTGCTCGACGAACCGCTGTCCTTCTGGGGCGGCCTCGATCCCGAGACCGGGCTCATCGTCGACGCGCACCATCCGCAGCGAGGGGCGGGGGTCACCGGAAAGATTCTCGTGATGCCGGCGGGTCGGGGATCCTCCTCGTCCAGCAGCGTGCTGGCGGAGGCGTTGCGAGCGGGGCGCGGCCCCGCGGCCGTCGTCCTGCGGCGCGCCGATCCGATCGTCGTTCTGGGGGCGCTGGTCGCGCGGGAGCTATACGGCACCGCCTGCCCCGTCGTGGCGCTCGGCGAGCGCTACGACTCGCTGATGCCGGGCGTCGAGGTCGAGGTCGACGCCGAGACGCCGGCGGCGCGCGTCAGAGAACTTCCAGCGTCAGATCGGCCGCCCGCCGGCCCGTGAGGGGGCCGAACTTGAAGCCGTGGCCGCTGCACGCGGACACGACCACGACGCGGCCCTCGCGCCCGAAGACGAACGATTCATCGGCGCTGTTCGTGTACAGACACGTCTCGGCCCGCAGCGGTTCCGAGCCGGCGGCGGGGAACCGCTCGCGCACCCAGCCGACGATCGCTTCGACCGTCTCCGGGTCGGGCCGCCCGGCCTCATCCGGGTTCACGACCGCCGGTCCCGCGTGGTGCCACCCCGCCTTCAGACCCTCTCCAGGGGCGCCCAGCGCGAAGAACGCCGGTTCCGACGACCAGTCGACCAGCGAGGGCACGACCTCCTCCGCGAAGGCGAAGTAGACGACGGTCTCGCGCGTCGCCGTGACCGGCAGGTCGATGCCGCAGGTGGCCAGAAGGCCCGGTGCCCACGACCCGGCCGCCACGACAACCGCCTCGGCCACGAACGACTCGTCCGACGTGTGAACGACCACCGAATCCCCCGTCGGCTCGAGTCGCTCGACACGCGCCCGCTCTCGCAGCGTGGCGCCGTGCCGGACGGCGATCGCGGCGCAGGCTCGGACGCAACGCTCGGCGTGCGTGATCCCGCCGTCCGGCTGGAACAACAGCGGGATGCCGTCGGGGAACTCGACGCCGGGATAGCGTCGTGCCGCCTCACCCGCGTCCAGGAGCTCGAATTCCGCACCGGCCGCCTCGAGCGACCTCTGGTGTGCAAGCGCTCGGTCGCCGATGTCGAAGCCACCGGTCGGCGTGTAGAGGGTCTCGCCGGCCTCCTCCTGAAGCTCGCGCCAGAGCGGGAGGGACTCCATGCAATCTCGCACGTACTCCGGCTCGGCATACGAGTAGCGGAAGATGCGCGACGTCCCGTGGCTCGACCCGCGCGTGTGTCCCAGCGCGTACTGCTCGAACAGGTCTACCTCGACACCCGCCGCCGCCAGGGCGCGGGCGGTAGCGGCACCCGCGATCCCGCCGCCCACGACGGCGACCTGCACCTTCTTCACGAGGCCTCCCCCGCGGCGGCCCGCGCCACGGCGAGGTCCTCGAACGCCACCCCGACCGATTTGAAGACGGTCACATCGTCGCGCGCAGTCCGAACGGCGGCGCCGCGGACGAGCTCGAACAGGTCGGCCACGATGTGGTCGCGCGTGATCACGCCGTTCTCGATCGGGATGAGCAGGTCCCCCGCCTCTTCGAGCGCGGCGTCGCGGTGCTCGACGACCACCTTCGCCCGCGTGACGGCAGCATCGTCCAGCTCACGGGTGTGCGGCTGGTAGGCGCCGACCGCGTTCACATGGCACCCGGAGGGCAGGGCGGCGCCGTCGAAAACGGGTTCGGCGCTCGTGGTGCACGTGCAGACGATGTCCGCGTCCGCGACGTCCTCCGGCGCGCCGACGCGCGCCGCTAGGCCCATCTCCTCCGCCCGTTCCGTCAGACGCACGGCCGGCTCGCGCGAGCGCGACACGATCGTCACCCGCTCCAGCTTCCGCACCGAGACCATCGCCTCGAGATGCGCGGTCGCTTGGGCACCGGCGCCGAAGACGACGAGGTGACGCGCGTCCTCCCTCGCCAGGTACCGGGTCGCCACGCCTGAAACCGCTGCGGTTCGCAGACCGGTGAGCGCGGCTCCGTCGATCAGACATTCCGGCACGAGCGTCTCCGGAGCGAACAGGACGTAGGCACCGTGGATGAACGGCAGGCCGCGGGACGGGTTCTCCGGGTTGAGGGTGACGAGCTTCACGCCGGCCCCGGCGCGCCCGGCGGACGGCATGACGAGCAGCGTCCCGTCGGGGACGTCCACGTGCATACGCGGCGGCGTCACGGTCTCGTCCGCCGCGGCGAAGGCCGCCTCGAGCGCATCGACGGCGGCCTTCATCGACAACGTCCGGCGGAGGTCGCCGGGACCGATGTACCTCAAAGTCCTCTAGGTGACCTCGCCGAGATACGCCTCCTGCATCTTCGGGTCGTCCCGCAGGCGCTGCGCGGAGTCCGCCAGTACCACGCTCCCCGTCTGCAGCACGTAGGCACGGTTGGCGACCTCCAGCGCCATGTGGGCGTTCTGCTCCACGAGCAAGATCGTCACGCCCCGCGCGTTGATCTCCTTGATCGTGTCGAACACCTGCTCGACGAGGATCGGAGCCAGTCCCATCGACGGCTCGTCCATCAACAGGACCTTCGGGTGGGCCATCAGCGCACGGCCCATCGCAAGCATCTGCTGCTCTCCTCCGGAGAGGGTGCCGGCTTTCTGCGAAAGCCGTTCCTCGAGCCGCGGGAAGATCTCGAGGACACGCTTGAAGTCACGGTCGATACCCTCGCGGTCGTTACGCAGCTGTGCACCGACCTCGAGGTTTTCCTTGACCGTCATGCGCGTGAAGAGCCGGCGCGCCTCCGGAACCATCGTGATCCCCCGGGAGACGATCTGCGTCGTCTTCTTGCCGTCGATGCGCTCGCCGAACAGGTGCACCGTGCCTTCGCGAGGCGGCGTGAGCCCGAGGATCGTCTTGAGCGTCGTCGTCTTGCCGGCGGCGTTAGACCCCAGGAGACAGACGATCTCGCCGGGATGGATCTCGATGCTGACGCCGCGGAGCGCCTGGATCGCGCCGTAGTAGGTGTCGACGTCGCGCATCGACAGGACGGCCTCGCCGTTGCCCTTCGACGAAGGTTCCGTCGTCTTCTGCTGCTCGTTCTCGCTCACGCGGACTCCTCGTGCCTTGCGCCGAGATACGCCTCGATCACCCGTTCATTGCTCGCGACCTCGGCATAGGTGCCGTCGGCGATCTTCTTCCCGTAGTCGAGGGCGACGACACGGTCCGAAACGTTCTTCACGACCGGCATGTCGTGCTCGATCAGCACGATCGCGTAGTTCCGTTCGTCCCGGAGGCGGCCGATGAGCCGGACCAGCCCCTCCTTCTCCTGCGGGTTCATACCGGCGGCCGGCTCGTCGAGCAACAGCAGCTTCGCCTCGGTCGCCATCGCGCGGGCGATCTCGAGGCGGCGCCGGTCGGCATACGACAACGACGACGACAGCTCGTCGGCGCGCGGGAGCAGGCGGTTGCCGAAGAAGCCCAGCGCGTCGCGCGCTCGCTCTTCGATCTTCCGCTCCTCGGCGCGGGTACGCGGCCCGCGAAAGATCGCTCCGATGAGCCCCGCCCGCGTGCGGCAGTGCTGCCCCACCATCGCATTCTCGAGGACCGTCATCGCGGGGAACAGGCGGATCGCCTGGAAGGTGCGGGCGATCCCCATGTTCGTCACCTGGTTCGGCTTGAGCCCCACGAGGCTCTTGCCGTCGAAGCGCATCTCGCCCTCGTCGGGGTCGTAGAAACCCGTGACGATGTTGAACAACGTCGTCTTGCCGGCGCCGTTCGGCCCGATAACGCCGACGATCTCGCCCTGGTCCACGTGGAAGTCGACCGAGTCCACGGCGGTCAGACCGCCGAAGCGCTTGGTCAGGCCCTTGACCTCTAGCAGGCTCATCGAGTCGCTCCTCAGGTCGTCGTGACGACGGGTTCGGTGCCGCCTTCGCCGGCACGTTTGTCGTATTGCGTGTCCTCTTCCTCGCTCGCCGCTTCGAGCTCGAGCTTGCGGCGGCGGCTCGGGATGAGTCCCTCGGGCTTGAAGAGCATCAGCGCGACGAGGATGGCGCCGTAGATGAGCAGACGGAAGTCGGCGAACTCCCGCAGGAGGTCGGGCAACCCCACCAGCACGAAGGCGCCGGCGATGACGCCGGGGATGCTCCCCATGCCGCCCAAGATGATCAGCGCCAGGACGTTGATCGACACGATGATGTTGAAGCTGCTGGCGAAGACCGAGCCCAGCTTGATGGCGAAGAAGATGCCCGAGATCGACCCGATCGCCGCGCCGGTCGCGAAGGCGAGGAGCTTGTAGCCGATGATGCTGATGCCCATGGCCTCGGCGACCTGCTCGTCCTCACGCATCGCGTTCCAGGCGCGCCCGACCCTCGATTTAGAGAGTCGCACGGATATGAACGCGACTATCAATACGCATATGACGATGGCGTAATAGAGCTTCTCCGGCTCGCGCAGCGTCGTTCCGAGGAGCTCCGGGGCGCGGATCCCGAGGATGCCTTGCGCGCCTCCGAAGATGGGACGAGCCCAGTCCGAGAGGACGACGATCCGGGCGATCTCCCCGAATCCGAGAGTCACGATCGCGAGATAGTCGCCGCGGAGCCGCAGGACCGGCGCGCCGATCATGATGCCGATGACGATCGCGATCAGGATCGTGATCGGCACCGCGAGGAGGTACGACCACTCGAGGCCCCACGGGTGGCGCGTCGACAGCATGAGCGCCGTCGAGTAAGAGCCGACCGCGAGGAACGCGACGTATCCGAGGTCGAGCAGGCCCGCGTAGCCGATGACGATGTTGAGGCCGAGACCGAGGATCACGTACAAGCCGACGGTGCCGAGGACCTCCGCGAGGAACGACGTGAGGATCGCGGGCAGGTAGAGGAGGAAGGCGACGAGCAACACCAGGGCGCCGATCTTGATGATCTGGCGCTGCTGATCCGGCATATCGCCGAAGCGGCTCTGGACCTCCTCACCGCGGGTCTTCCAGAAGTAGTAGATCAGGCCGCTGGCGAGGAAGACGATGATCGCGCCGACGCGCGAGAGGCCGCCGCCGAAGTAGAGCCACGAGGTCGTGAGGCGGACCTTGAGCAACACCGTCGTCAGGATCGGCCGCAGAAGAGGCTCGCTGAGGCTGATGACGACCGTCATGGCGAACGCGACGACGAGGGCGGTGCGCTTCCGTTGCTCCAGCAACCACGGGGCCGCGCCGAGGGCGCCGAGGAACGCGCCGCCGACGACGTAGAAGAGAAGCGCGGAGCCGAGGCTGCCGCCGTAAGACATCCGCTCGACCAGCGAGGTCGTGACGCTGATCAGCACGCTCCGCAGCTCGACGTTGCTAGCGATGAACAGGAAGAGCCAAGCCGTTAGGCCGGCCACCGCCCCGGCCATCGCGCCGTATGCGACGGCCGTGGGCTGCGCCCGATCGGGCACCGCATCGCCCGGCAGGGCCCGTGGCTTGCCGAGGGCGTAGCCGGCGATCAGGCAGAAGGCGATGAAGAGGAAGTCGCCGAGGTTGAGCACCTCGTTGATGACGGTCCGGCTGAAGAACCGGCTCGTCATGCCGACGGCGGCGCAATAGATGATGGCGAAGCCCGCGATCAGCCCGAACTTGACCGCCAGGCGCGGGAGAGAGATCGATTTCCTGTCCATCACACCTTCTCCGCCTCGTCGGAGCCGAGG
>DATLFS010000076.1:0-22943 GCA_035540935.1 Actinomycetota bacterium | reverse complement strand
CGCCTGAAATGAGTCCGCGACGTAGAGGCTCCCGTCGCGGTCGAACACGATCCCGTTCCCGAGTGGAGCCCGGTCCTCCGGGGTCGGGGAACACGGCGGCTGCACCAGCGGCTCGCGACACGGCGGCAGGTCGGGCAGCTCGGCGTACAAGGATTGCTTCGCCCCGTTGCGCAGATCGAAGCGGAGGATGCCGTGCGACACGCTCGCGGCGTACAGGCGCCCCTTCGCGTCGACCGCCATACCCGCGATTCCGTGAAGGCCGTTGACGTTCTCGCCCTCGACGGTGATCTCACGCACCAGCTCGCCGGTGCCCGTGTGGAAACCGAAGATCTTGGACGGTTGTCCGTCGCCGGCGACGAGACCGTCACCTCCCACGGTCGTACCGAAGTAAGCGGTGTTGCCCACGACCACGGTCTCCTCCGGGTTGCCGGGCGGCGGGATCTCGGCGAAGACACGGACGTCGCCGAAACCAAGCGCTCGTCCCTGGGCTCCCGAGAACGGCAAGAGGACGGAGCAGGCGAGTAGGAGAGACGCGGCGCGCCGGAGGTAGGTGGTCATCGGGCGAAGGTTCGCCTCGTTGTGCCGGCCTCCTGCGGCTTCACCACGCGGCGGCGACCCGCGCCGGCGCAGGCGCGAGACGCGCGGCGTCGAGGAGAACCGCCTCGAGCTGGAGGAGGGCGTTGGCGTTGTGGGTGAGCGCCGCGCGCGCCTCGATGCAGCGGGAGACGATCTGCATGAGGCCATCGGTCCAGATCTCGACGGCCGCCGCCCATCCCTCGAGCTCGTCCAGCGCATCCAGGTTCACGACGGCGTCGTGGCCCCCCGCCCGCAGGACGGCGACGTCCCGATAGAACGAAGCGAGCACCTGCAGGGCCTCGCCGAGAACCTCCTCCTCGATCCGGCGCAGCTCGCGCTTGTGTCGGCGCGCGAGCGCGTTCCTCGCGGCGGCAGTACCCCTTCCTTCACCCATGGCTTCGGCGAGCGTCGCGATCTCGTCCTTCTGCGCGAGCTCGTGCGCCTTCACCGCTTCCTTCGCGGCCGCAGTGACCTCGCTCGCGGCATCGAGTGCATCCACCGCCGAAGCGAGCCGTCGAGGCATGCCCAACCAGAAGCGGCGTCGCTCGCGTACGGCGTCATCCAGCGCGATGGCGCGCGCCCTCTGATAGTCACCGTCACTCGCGCGAGCCGCGAGGAGCGCGTCGGTCGCCGGCGCGCCTTCCTGAACCAGTAGCTCGACGATCCGCTCCTCGGACACCGGCTCGAGGCGCACGATCCGGCAGCGCGACTGGACCGTCTCGAGGACGTCTTCCTCGTGATCGGACAACAACACGAACACGACGTCGGGCTGCGGCTCCTCGAGGGTCTTGAGAAGGGCGTTCTGCGCTTCGTCGTTCATCCTGTCGGCTTCCTCGATGACGAAGACCTTGAAGCGACCTTCGAATGCGCTGCGCGATGCTTCCGGCAGGATCTGCTCGCGGACCGCCGCCACCGGGATCAGGGGTCCTTCCGGCGCGATGTGGTGCACGTCCGGGTACCGGCGCCGCAGCGTGCGGAGGCATGCGGAGCATCGGCCGCAGCCACGCATCGGGTCTTCCGTGCAATTGACTGCCGCCGCAAGCGCGACGGCCGCCTGCGCCTTGCCCGACCCGGCCGGCCCGAGGAACAGCCACGCGTGCGCGACCTCTCCTCGCTCTATCTGATGCGCCACACCCTTGATCGCGTCGGATCCCGCGACCCGATCCCACACGGTCATCGCGGCACGGGCGGTCCCGGCGCGCCGAGGTCGCGCACCGCGGCGGCCGGCGGGATCGTGTGCGAGGCGCGGTCCTCGTAGGCGCGGACGATGTCACGATGGACGTCGGACTTGCTCTGGGAGGCGTCGATGACCACGAACCTCTCCGGGAAACGGGTCGCGAGCTCGAGGTAAGCCTGCGAGACGCGGTCGTGGAAGTTCGCGTCCTCGAGCTCGATCCGATCGCGCTCGCCCTCCGCTCGCTCGAGTCCCGCCGCCGGAGTGATCTGAAGCAGGAAGACGATGTCGGGGATGATGCCGCCGGTCGCCCAGTTGCTGATACGGAGGACCGAGTCGACCCCGAGGTCGCGGGCGGCGCCCTGGTATGCGAGTGACGAGTCGACGAACCGATCCGACACGACGACGCGTCCTCGGTCCAACGCCGGCCGGATCACCTCCGCGGCGTGCTGCGCACGGTCGGCCGCGTACAGGAGCGCTTCGGCGCGAGCGTCGAGCTTTACGGCGGGCTCGAGGAGGAGCTCGCGGATGCGGTGGCCGACGGGCGTCCCGCCGGGCTCACGCGTCACCACCACGTCGACGCCTCGCGCCCTCAGCCAGTCGACGAATGCCGCCATCTGAGTCGTCTTCCCGGCTCCCTCTCCGCCTTCGAACGCGACGAAGAGCCCGCTCCGAGCTCGTTCCTTCCGCTCCGCCTGCGCACGCTCGTGTCCGATCGCGCGCATCGAAAGGAGACCTCCTCCGGCCGCCACAAGCCCTGCGAGCCACAAGGTCACGCGGCTGCCGGGCAGATCGACGCGGCCGATGGCACCCGGGATGTCGACGACGTTGTCCCCGATCGCCGACGCGATGAAGGGGAAGAAGCCGAGGCCGACGAGCGTCCCGATCCTGATGACCGTGTACGCGGCACTGAAGGTGCGCCCCCGCAGCTCGTCCTCCACCGTCTCGTGGATGAGCGAATAACCGGTCGAGTAGGCGGCACCGCCGAAGAAGCCCAGCGCCGCCGCGATCGGGATCGCCGAATCGAGTGAGGTCATCGACGCCAGCGCGATGAGGAAACCGCCCAGCAGGATCAACGACGCCGAGAACATCACGTCCTTCGCGATTCGGCGCGCCAGCGCTCCTACGGAAAGCAGACCGACGATCATCCCGATGCCCAGGAACCCGATCAGGAACGCGAACCCGGTCCCACCGCCCCCGAGAACATCTTCGACGAACCCCACGCCGAGAGAGAACACCCCGCCCGCGGCGGTGAAGGTGAAGGCGATGCCGAGGAGCCACGGACGGACGCGGCGATCGTCCCTCACGAACCGGAGACCTTCGACGAGATCCTGCCACACGTCTCCCAACTGCAGCCGACCTTCGCGGCGACGCGAATGAGGAAGCGACAAAGACCAGATCATCGCGGCGGAGAAGACGAAGGTCAGTGAGTTGACCCACAGCGCGAGCGCCTCCTCGTTCCCCGTGAGGCCGCTGAGCGCGGGGACCTTGTCGCCGAGGAGCGAGCCCAACTGGTTCATCGAGGCGAAGACGATCGACGCGAGCGGCCAGGGGCCGTACACCGCGAGGAGATTCAGTGAGTTCGCCCGCGTCAGCTCCTTGGCGGGAACGACGTGTGGAAGCGAGGCGTCTTTGGCCGGCCCCCACGTCAACGTCATGCTCTCGAGCGCCATCGAGGCCAGCAGGAGATACAGGAGGTTCGGGAAGAACGGCAGAGAGAACACGATCAACGCGCGCGCGAGGTCGGCCGCGACCATCGTCTTGCGCCGATCCCACCGGTCGGCGATGACCCCGGCGATCGGGCCGGCGACGAAGCCGGGCAGAACCCTCGCCGTCATGACCGCCCCGACGGCGGCGTTTCCGCCGAGCCGTTGCGCGAAGACGGCGATCGCGATGACGCCGACCCAGTCGCCGAGGCTGCTCACGGCCTGTGCCGCGAACAAGCGGGTGAAGTTGCGGTTCTTGAACAGCGTTAGGTACGTGCCGTCAGAGTCCTCCGCCGGCACGGCGCGCAGATTCGGTCGTTCGCTCGGCTGTTGGATGTTCCCTCCTCGCCTGTGGCCGCCATCCTACGGATTGGCGGGGGCGACCGTCAGGAGGGAGATGAATCGGGTGACGCCGAGCGACCGGTCGTCCGCTTGGCCGTCTTCTTGCGGGTCGTCTTCTTCCGCGCGGACGTCTTCTTCGCCGTGCTCTTCTTGGTCTTCTTGATGTACTTGCAGCCCGGGTAGTTGGAGCACCCGACGAACGGACCCCAACGGCCGCGCTTCTCGACCAACGGCGAGCCGCAGTCGGGGCAGGTCTCTCCGGTCTCCTTCGGCGGCTCCTTCTTTATGTAGCGGCAGTCGGGGTAGTTGGAGCACCCGACGAAGGGTCCGAAGCGGCCGGACTTCGCCACCAGCTCGTGCCCGCATTCGGGGCACTTCTCGCCGGTCCCCTCGGGATCGGGGAGCGGATTGCCCTCTTCGTCGAGCTGCTGCGACCACTTGCACTCGGGCCACCCCGAGCACGACAGGAACCAGAGACCATGCTTGCCGAACTTCTTCACGACCGGCCGACCGCAGTCGGGACATGTCTGATCGGTCGGGCGCTCCGGACGCGTCATCTTGTCCTTCTGCTCCTCGACGTGCGTCGCGAAGGAGTCGAAGAACTCGCTGACGACCGGTGACATGTCCTTACGCCCGGCCGCGATCTCGTCGAGCGTCTCCTCCATGCGCGCGGTGAAGCTCAGATCGACGATCTCGGGGAAGTGCGCCTCGAGCTGCTCGGTCACGACTTCACCTCGCGGCGTCGGGAACAACCGCCTGCTCTCGGACTTGACGTACTCGCGTTCGACCAACGTGCGGACCGTCGGAGCGTAGGTCGACGGCCGGCCGATCCCCACGTTCTCCATCTCGCGCACGAGGGTGGCCTCGGTGAACCGCGGGGGTGGTTGCGTGAAATGCTGCTCGGCATCGAGCGCCCGGAGGTCGAGGATGTCGCCCGCCTCCAGACCCGGAGGCAAGATGCTGTCAAGCTCCTCCGGCTCGTCGTCACCGCGCACGAGATAGACCTTCATGAAACCGTCGAACTTGAGGGTCTGTCCGGTGGCGCGGAACGCGACTCCGTTCGAGTCGATGTCGACGCTCGTCGCGTCGTAGACGGCTTCGCTCATCTGCGATGCCATGGTTCGCTGCCAGATGATCTCGTAGAGGCGGACCTCGTCGCTTCCGACCGCCCCCGCAAGGTCCGAGGGCGTGCGCGACGCTTCCGTGGGACGGATCGCCTCGTGCGCCTCCTGCGCGCCCTTCCTCTTGGCTTCGAACTTCCGCACCTGGTGATAGTCGCCCCCGAAGCTCGAACGAACGACGTCGCCGATCTGCGCAAGCGCGTCGTTGGCGAGGCTGGTGGAGTCCGTCCTCATGTAGGTGATCCAGCCGCCCTCGTAGAGCCGCTGTGCGAGCTGCATCGTCTTCCACGTGGGGAAGCCGAGCTTCGCCGACGCGGCCTGTTGCAGGGTTGACGTGCGGAACGGAGCGGGAGGCTTCCGCCGCCGCTCCGACGTCCGCACCTCGGTGATCGTCCAGGGCCCGCTCTGCACCTGCTCGAGGAGCTGCGTCGCGGCGGCCTCATCGCCGAGGGCGAACTTGTTCTTCTCGCCGACGGGGTGGAGCGCGACGAACTCGGCGTTGTCCTTCGCCAGCCGCGCCGTCAGGTCCCAGTACTCCTGAGGAACGAAGGCGCGGATCTCACGCTCTCGCCGAACGACGAGAAGGAGGGCCGCGCTCTGGACCCTGCCCGCCGAGAGGTTGGGGCCCACGGTTCGCCACAGCAGCGGCGAGAGCTTGTACCCGACGATGCGATCGACGGCGCGCCGAGCCTGCTGCGCGTCGACGAGATCCATGTCGATGCTGCGAGGATTCTCGAACGCCTCGGTGACGGCGCGTTGGGTGATCTCGTTGAATGTGACGCGCCTGGTCTTCTCGCCCGGCAGCTTCACCAGCTCCGCCACGTGCCAAGCGATCGCCTCACCCTCACGGTCCGGGTCGGGGGCAAGCCAAACCATCTCCGCGTCTTTCGCCGCCGCCTTGATGGCCGCTACCGCCTTCTTCGCCTGCTGTCGTGAGATCGCGACGTAGTTGAAGCTCACCCCGCCGTTGACCTCGATCCCGAAGTCAGACTTGGGGAGGTCGCGGACGTGACCCATCGAGGCGAGAACCTTGAAGTCCTTGCCCATGTACTTCTCGATCGTCTTCGCCTTGGCCGGCGACTCGACGATGACCAGATTCTTCGCCACGTCTCTCCTCATGCCCGAAACGGCGGATCTTGCCGGTGAACCCCGGCACAGGTAAGGGGATTCCCAGAAAGGCGTCGTCCGACCCCGGCGGCGCCTCCGACGCCGTGCTTATCCCACCAGTGGGGCGTCACTGTCAACCAACGCCGGGCGCTGCCGGAGGCTTCCCGCGGCCGGGATCGGCCTCTTTACCTGCGGTTTCGCGTCGGTCAGCCGGCGAGGGCCCGCAACAGATCGGCCTCCGCCTCCGGCGACGCCAAGGCCAGGACCTCGTCGCCCGGCGCGAGGGGTGTCTCCGCCTGCGGCGCGATCACGTGGCGGTCCCGGATCACGGCGACGAGCGTGCAGTCGGTCGGCATCTTGAGCGAGCCCACGGTCTTACCGGCGGCCGGGGATGAGTCGGCGAGCGTGACCTCCAGCAGGGCTACCTTGCCCTGCTCTAGCTGAAGGAGACGAACGAGATCACCGACGGAGACGGCTTCCTCGACCAGCGACGTGAGCAGGTGGGGCGTGCTGACGGCGACGTCAACGCCCCAAGATTCGGTGAACAGCCATTGGTTGTCTGGATGGTTGATCCGCGCTACGACGCGCGGCACGGCGAACTCCTGCTTCGCCAGAAGCGAGATCACGAGATTGTCCTCGTCGTCGCCCGTCGCGGCGACCACGACCTCGCACGAGGACAGCACCGCGGCATCGAGGGTGTGCAGCTCGCACGCATCGCCCACAACCCAGTTCACGTCGAGGTCATCCCGAAGCCCTTCGACCACGGCCGCGTTCTGCTCGATGAGCGTGATGTCGTTGCCGCGCTCGGAGAGATCGCGCGCGACGTATCGGCCTACCTGGCCGGCTCCGGCGATGGCGATCCGCATGCGGCTCATTCCGGCCTCCCCACGGACTTGAGCGCCTCCTTCAGCTCGGGGACGTCACCGCGCACTACCGAGATGTGGAGGATGTCCCCCTCCTGCACGGCGAGGTCCTTCGTCGGTATACGCGGGACGCCGAACCGGCTGACGGCGACGATGCGACGTCTTCCTTCGAGGTCGATACTCGCGGCGGCGCGGCCGACGAGCTCATCGGGTGCCTGGATCGCGGTGACGACCACTTCTCCGTTGTCGACGGTGTACTCGACCGGAACCTCGTCGGGCAGGATGGAGCGGAGCATCTGGTCCGTCGTCCACCTCACGGTGGCCACCGTCTGGATCCCCAGACGTTGATAGATCTGGGCGCGCCGCGGGTCATAGATGCGCGCTACGACGTGCTGCACGCGGAAGTGCTCCTTCGCGACCCTCGCCGAGACGATGTTCGAGTTGTCACCGTTCGTGACCGAGGCGAACGCCGTGGCGTCTTCGATGCCGCACTCCTCGAGGACGTCCCGATCGAACGCGAAGCCGACGACGGCACGACCTTCGAAGCCGGGACGCAGCCGTTCGAAGGCTTTGGCGTTCTTGTCGATGATGGCGACCGAATGGCCGAGGCGCTGCAGGTTCGCCGCCAGTGCCGAGCCGACTCGGCCGCATCCGGCGATCACGACGTGCACGAGACGGACGCTCCTTTGCGGCGGATTCTCACTCCTTCGACGAGCATCGGATACTGCCATACTTGCCCCTCGTGGCGAGGTTGAGAGAGCGGTTCGAGCGGCTGTCGCGTCCGCCGGAGGAGGTCCGTGCAGAGAACCTCGCCCACTGGATCTCCACGATCCCCGACGTCACCCCACTCGACGCGATAGAGGCGCGGAAGCGCGTGAAGGTCGCCGGGGTCATCCAGAACATCCGCATCGATCCGCGCTCCGGCAGCGGGTCGGTCGAGGCCACGATCATCGACGGGTCCGGGAGCATGGTGGTCCGCTGGCTGGGCCGATCGTCGATGAGAGGCGTACGCCTCGGCGCCGGTCTGATCGTCGAGGGCGTCGCCGGGAAGACGGCCGAAGGCGAAAGCCTGATGCTCAACCCCGAGTACGACCTGGTGCCGGACCCGGAGCACGGTTGAACCCCCGTCTCCTCCCCCCCGCATGAGCAAGGTGCAAGCCGCGGTCAAGCGCGTCCTCCTCGGCCGGCCGATGTCGTCGGGCGAACTCGAGCACACGCTGTTGCCGAAGACGATCGCTCTCCCCGTCTTCTCCTCGGATCCGCTCTCATCGAACGCGTACGCGACACAGGAAGCACTCATCGTCCTGGCCCTAGCCGGGGCCGCCGGGCTCACCTACATCCTCCCGATCTCACTGGCCGTCGCCACCCTCCTCACGATCGTCGTCATCTCCTATCGAGAGACCGTGAGGGCGTACCCGACCGGCGGTGGCGCGTACCGCGTGTCGCGCGAGAACCTCGGCATGTATCCCGGTCTCGTCGCGGCGTCGGCGCTGCTGACGGACTACGTGTTGACGGTGGCCGTGTCGATGACGGCGGGCGTCGATGCGATCGTGAGCGCTGCCGAGAGTCTCGCTCCCTACAAGATCCAGCTGGCGATCGGGTTCGTGACGCTGGTCACGCTCGCGAACCTGCGCGGCGCGAAAGAATCCGGACGGCTCTTCGCGATCCCCACCTACGGCTTCGTTCTGTCGATCTACATCATGCTCGGAACCGGGTTCGTGCGGTGCCTGGGAGGGTGCCCGCAGGCCGAGAGCGCCGGCATGGAGCTGGAGCCTCATCAGGCGATCACATTCGTGCTCATCCTTCGGGCGTTCGCCGCCGGTACGACCGCTCTCACGGGGGTGGAGGCGATCGCCGACGGCGTCGGCGCGTTCCGCTATCCGCAATCGCGTAACGCCGCGACGACGCTCGCGATCATGGCGGCTCTGTCGATCTCGATGTTCCTCGGGATCTCGTGGCTGGCCGACCACACGAACGTGGTGTACGTGCACGAAGAAGGTGTGTCACACCAGCGGACCGTCGTCGCGCAGATCGCCGCGGCCGTGTTCAACGAAGGCTTCTTGTTCTACGTCGTGCAGGCCATGTCTGCTGCGATCCTCCTGCTGGCCGCGAACACCGCCTACCAAGACTTCCCGCGCATCGCGTCGATCCTGGCGCAGGACGATTTCTTCCCGCACCAGTTCAGGAACCGCGGTGACCGCCTGGTGTTCTCGAACGGGATCATCATCCTGGCCGTTCTGGCGTCGCTGCTGATCGTCGCGTTCAATGCCGACCTGAACCGGCTGATCCAGCTCTACCTCGTGGGGGTCTTCATCTCGTTCACGTTGTCACAGTGGGGGATGGTTCGGCGCGCCGTGCGTTTCCACCCCGCGGGGTGGCGGCGCACGATCGGGGTAAGCGGCTTCGGCGGGACGGTCACCGGGATCGTGCTCCTGGTGATCGCGTACAGCAAGTTCAGCCACGGCGCGTGGATGGTCCTCACTGCCATACCGATCCTCGTCTTCCTGATGAGGAGCATCTACATGCACTACGGCGACGTGAAAGCGCAGCTCGCGCATCCGGCGCGCCGCCCGACCGATCGCCGCCCCGGCCATCAGCATTTCGTGGTTTACGTGCCGAAGGTCGATCAAGCCGCCGCGCGTGCGATCGGATACATCCGATCGCTGCGACCGTCCAGCATGGAGGCCATCACGACCGACGCCGCGAACGCCGGGCCCTGGAACCGGCTCGCTCCCGACATCCCGCTGCGGGCCCTCGAGGGCTCCGGATCCGTCACCAGGCGGGTGAAGCGTCACCTCCGGCGGCGGCGCGACGAGCTGGGTCACGACGACTTCCTCACCCTGGTCGTGCCCGAAGTGCTGGAGTCGAGGAGTGTCCTCGAGGTTCTCCGGCGCCCGCGTCTGCACCGCCTGAAGGCCGCGCTGCTACCGTTCCGCGGCGTCGTCGTCCTCGACATCCCGGTCGTGAAAGAAGACATCGATCCGACCGCCGACGTCACGCACGAACCCGAGCGCAACTACGCGATCGTCCTCGTGTCGGGCGTTCACAACGCGACGTTGCAGGCGATCGAGTACGCCGAGACGCTGCGGCCGACGGACCTTCGCGCCGTCTCCTTCGGGCTCGATCCCGAGGGAACGGAGCAGCTCGGCAATAGCTGGCTCGAGGCTCAGATCGGGATCCCGCTCGAGATCGAGGCCGTTCCCTTCCGCGATCTCGGCACGGCGCTCATCCGCTACATACGCCCGTTCCGTCCCGACGGCATCCATCGGACGGTGACCGTCGTGGTGCCGGAGTTCGTCGTGCCGCGGCGACGCCACCAGGTGCTCCACGGCCAGACGGCTCTCATCGTCAAGCGCCACCTGCTGTTCGAGCGCGGCGTCGTCGTCGTCAGCGTCCCCTACCACCTCGACTGACGCGTGCTCGGTTACGCCGCGGACATCCTCAAGGCGCGGCGTGAGCTGTGGCCGCCGGCGCTCCTCCTCGCGCTCATCGCCGGCGCGCCGGGGGCACTCGTCGCCACCCTGCTGGCTCCGGCCGCGACCACACTGCTGCTGACCGCCGATCCCGTCGTCGCCCTCCACGTTCTGCCCGAGCCGTGGCGGACGGGCGATCCGCTCGCTTGGGGGGCGACGGTGCTGGGTCTCCTCGCCGTCGGCCTCCTTTGGGTGCGCCTGTACCTACTGCTCCTCTGGATCTCGGACGTTCGCAAATCCGGCGGACTTGCCGCGGCCTGGCGCGCGACGCGATCGGGGTGGCGGCGGGGACTGGCGCTCTATGCAGAAGCCCAAGCGGCCGTGCTGCTCGTGTTCGCGCTTTTCCTCGTGCCCGTCTTCACCTTCGCGTCCTCCGACGTCGCACTGCTCGCCGCCTTCGGCGCGACGTTCGTTGCATTCGTACTGCGCGCCGCGATCCGGGTTGCGCTGACGATGGCGCTGCGGGGTGTGGCTCTCGACGGCTGCCGTCATGTAGATGCGTGGAAGGAGGCGCGAGCGGTACTGCGCGAGCGTCGCCGAGACGCCGTCGCCGCGTGGGTCACGCTCGCCGCCGCCGGCGTGGCCGTATGGATCGGCGGTCGCCTCATCACGCCGGTCCTGCAGGACACGGCACTGCGTTACGGCCACGCGAGTCCGTCAACCTTCCTCCGCGAAGCGACCCAACTGCTGTACGCCGCACCCTTGGAGGCTTTCCTTCTCGTTCTGTCGACCGGCGTCTGGACGGCTCTTTACCTAGGCGGTGACCAGCTGCGCGAGCGGAAAGCGGAGCCGGGGATCGATCGCGCCACACGGCGCGCCCTCGCGGCGCTGGTCGTGCTGGTCGTCGCCGCCAACGGCGTCCCGACGCTGATCGAGCGGTCCGAGGATCAGCGGCTGGTCGCGGAGCGGCGGCGCATCCAGGCACGCGAGATACGTCCTGCGGACGCGCGGCGCGCCGTCGCCGCGTCGAAGCAACCGGTACCGGCCTACGAGGTAGACGCGTCTCTCGCCGACGGTCGCCTCGCGTGGGAGACGACGGTTACGTGGCGGAACGAAGGAGACGAGACGGTCGACACGCTCGGCCTCAACGTCTACCCGAACGCCTTCACGCGCGCGGTCGAGGACATCCCCCTCGCGAGTGACGTCCTGCAGTCGCCGCTCGGCCACCGTGACGCGCGTCCCGGAACGCTCGAAGTCGACCGCATCACGGTCGAAGGGGAGGCGGTCGACGGTTTCGCGCTCGACGACACCGCGCTGACTATCCCCCTCCCGCGGCCGCTGCGCCCCGGCGACACCACGACCGTGGCGATCAGGCTGCGCGCCCGGCTCCCGCGGTTCCCGGAAAGGTTCGGAACCTGGCGAGACATCTCGCTGCTCGGCAACTGGATCCCGGTGATGGCGATACGGGAAGGTGGCGCGTGGCGGTTCGACGAGTACGGGACGATCGGTGATCCGTTCGTCTCCCGGGTGGCGCACTACCGCGTGCGGCTCACTCTCCCGCACGACCAAGAGCCCGTCGGTACCGGCGTCCTGATCGAGGTAGAGCCCCGAGCGTCCGAGACGACGTGGACGTTCGAAGCCGCGGCGGCACGCGATGCGGCGTTCGCCGTATCGCCGTACTGGCGCGGTCGTGAGTCGGAGATCGACGGCTTGCGCGTCCGCGCCTGGTACCCCGCCGACAGGCCTCACGAGGGTGAGCAGGCCTTCGCCGCGGCCGTCTCTTCGGCGCGCGATTACGTGCGCCGCTTCGGATCGTTGCCGGCAGACGAGTTGGACGTCGTTCTGACCAACGGGATCCTCGGCGGCATGGAGTACCCGGGCGTCGTCTTCGTGGCGGAGCCACAGGAGGCGCTGGAGGGCTTCCCGATCCTGCCCGAGCTGCTATCGCACGCGGGGCTCGCCGACGCCTCACGGCGCTACATCGTCGGGCACGAGGTCGCGCATCAATGGTGGTACGCGTCGACCGGGAGCGATCAAGTGCGCGAGCCCTGGCTCGACGAAGCCCTAGCGGAGTTCTCCACGCGGACGTGGCTCGAGTCGGAAGAAGGCGGCGACCGAACTTGGGTCCTGACGAATCTATCGCTGCCGCGGAACCCGGCTCCCGGCGTGGTCACGAGGTCGACCCACGCCTTCCGCGATAACACCTCCTATTTCCGTGAGATCTACCTCGGCGGGTCTGAGGTCCTGATGGAGATGCGGGAAGCGGTGGGAAGACGGTCCGTCGATCAGATCCTTTTCACGTGGCACCAGCGCACCCGCGGTGGCCTGGCGTCGGTGGCCGACTTCGCCGCGACGGTCCGTGATGTCGGCGGCGCCGATGCGGCCGCGGTGCTCGATCGGTATCGCTAGCCGCGGTGGAAGGACAACCGCGCGCACGTCCCGCCGTCGTCGGTCGGGTGGCGTTCGTAGTCGTCGACCAGCGTTTCCAGGAGGGCGACCGACAGAGCCATGCGGTCGTCCGACGATGACCCGCTGGTCGACCGGTCCTTGACCTCGAGTATCAGAGCTTCCGCGCTCTCCTGCCACGACAGCATCACCGGCGCTTGCGTGTCCTCATTGGCGAGCATCGCGTTGGCGCAGGCCTCTCCTGCGGCGATCTTCAGCTCTTCGACCCGTTCCTCGTCCATCCCGGCGGAGCGCGCCAGAGCGGCGACCGCGAGCCGGGCAACCCCGGCGAAGACGGGATTGGGCGGGATCTCTATCTCGACACGCGACACGCGCTAGCCGGCCTCGCCGGCCGCCTCTTCGACGGAGGAGTGGATCGGGAAGACCTTGGTGAGACCCGTGATCTTGAAGATCTTGAGGATCTTGTCCTGGGTGCAGACCAGAGCCAGGCTGCCGTCGTGAGCCTTGACCCGCTTCAGGGCGCCCACGAGGACCCCCAGACCGGTGGAGTCGAGGAAGTCGACGCCCTCCAGGTTCACGACGACGTCGTAGGACCCGTCGGACACGAGCTCGATCAGCTTCTCCCGCAGCTTGGGCGCGGTGTAGACGTCGATCTCACCCTTGACGTCCACAACCGAATGCGAACCCACCTTACGAACGTCGAGACCCAGCTCCATATCGAAAAGTCCTCCCTTGGCGATCAGATAGGCGCAACATCCTAGCGCCCGGCGAGAACGCCACGGCGGCCCGGCTCCGAGGACGGCGAAGCACGAACATTTCTTCTTCGAAACGCGCCCGCGGGAAGCCCCGCTCGCCTACTCTCAGGCTGGCAGTGGAGCAACGATCCAGGGGTCCGAAAGTGCAGGGAAGACGGAGGGGCATCGCCGGCGCGCTCGCCGCGCTTCTGCTCGGAGTCGCGTGCTCGCATACGACGGGATCGGCCGGCGACGGCACGCCCGTCGCGATGCCGCCGTCCGCACCGGTGATCGAGCAGGCCGAGTGGCGGATCTCCGCCCACCCCTCCGGGAACATCGGCCCGATGAGCAAGCGCGAGTTGCGCCGCGTGCGCGCGGAAAGCCTCCCGCTCCGACGAGCCGTCACCGAGGTTTACGACGCCCTCTTCCTCGACCCGGCCGCCCGACCCGCGGTCTTGAACAAGCGCTTCGCCGCCCGCGCCGCGCGCGCCCTGCCGGCGCGCAGCGGTGTCCCGGCCTCGGTCGAGAAGGTCCGGACGACGCTTCGGAAGGCCGACATCGGTATCGATGCCTCCGGCGCACGGCGCGCCGCGGCGAAGGTGAAGATCCGCGCCCGCGGGATCGCGTCCGGCGAGCGCTTCGCGCTCTTGCACCGAGGAACGCTTTGGCTCGAGAAGAAGGGCGGCACGTGGAAGATCATGGCCTTCGACGTCCGGCAGAAGAGACTCCGATGAAGGTCCGGATCGCTCTCCTGTGCGCGTTCGTCGCAGCCGTCGCCTCCGTCGTCCCGCTCATCGGACCCTCCGACGGTCAGGCGGCCTCGCTGGTGGTCGGGCGCGCCCGCGGGACCTTCCAGCCGCGTCAAGGGAAGGTGTTCGTGCTGGTCATCGGGAACGATGCGCGCTCAGGCAACCCCGACCGGTCGCTCGCCGACGCGATCCACCTCGTGGGCATCAACACGCGCACGATGAAGGGCGGCATCCTCAACTTCCCGCGCGATTCATGGGTGTCTATCCCCGGTTCGGGCGCCGGCCGCATCAACGAAGCGCTCTTCCGCGGAGGCCCCGAGTTGCTGGCGCGCACCGTGCACAGCGTCACCGGCATCCGTCCCGATTACTGGGTGATGGTCGGCTTCGACGGCTTCCAGGACATCATCCGCGACATCGGCCCGGTGACGATGACGCTGCCGCGGGCGATCTACGACCCCTACGGGTCCGGAGCGAACCTGAGGGCAGGCCGGCAGCCTCTCGGAGCCGTCAAGTCCCTCGCCTTCGTTCGGACGCGCAAGGTCTTCCTCGACGGCGACGTCGCCCGCACGACGAACCAGGGGCGTTACCTGCTCGCGCTGTTGCGCAAGTTCCGCGGCGAGATCGATCGCAAGCCCGCTTCACTGCTCCGGTGGATGACCGTTACACGCCGCCACGCGCGACTGAACGTCGGCGCCGGCGACCTCTATCGCCTCGGCGTCCTCGCGTCGCAGGTGCGGCCCGCGGACGTCGGCAACGTGACGCTGCCGGTCTCGATCGGCACCGCGGGAGCGGCCAGCGTGGTGTTCATCCAGGACGGAGCGCGAACGATCTACGAACGCTTCCGCCGCACCGGCGCGCTCTAAACGAGCTCGCGGCCGAACTCGGCCGCGGAGAGAGGTCCCCCGGTGGCGCCCTCAACGAGCGAATCCCACCGGAGCAGCGCGCCCGGGTGGAAGACCCGGTCGGCCAGCAGCCCGCCGGCCTCGCGGACCCCGACGAGGCCGCCGTACTCGGCGATGCACGTCGCCGCGAGCTGCGAGGCGAGGATCTCGCCGAGCAGGTAGTTCTGGTAGTAGACCGGTGCGACCGCGACGTGGATCTTCGCCGCCCAATCGGGTGCATGACGATCGTTCGGTCGCCGCACCAACTGGAAGCGCTCGACCAGCTCCCACCAACGATCGTCGAGGTCGGCGTCGGGGTCGAGATACAGATCGCGCTCGAAATGGATCATCACCAACGCCCACCGCGCAAACAGCACCATCTGCGCGCGGTTGGCGGCACCGAGCGCGTCTTCGACCACCGCGATCTCGCCCTCCGGCGCGCCGAGGATCTCGCGCAACCACACTGCGTCGCGCAGAAGCCGGCCCGAGAGGATCGCTATCGCCTCGGTGACGAAGATGTGGGCCGGTCGACGCAGTGAATACGGCAGCCTGCGGTCGATCCCGAGGTCGTAGGCGGCATGGCCCGATTCGTGCAGCATGACCTCGACCCACCGCTCGCCCGGCACCACGTTCGCGAGGATGCGGACGTCGCGGCCGCTGCGGTCGACGTCGAGGCAGAAGGCGTGCTGGCTCTTCCCCTCCCGCGGATAGAGATCGCTGCGCTCGAGGACGCCCGTGAGATCGATCCCCCACCGTGCGAACGTCGCACGGGCGAGATCCGCCGCGTCGCGATCTCGCAGCAAGCCATCCAGTGAGACGCGGCCGTCCGGGGGGAGCTGCTGAAAGAAGGGGTCGGCGTAATGCCACGGATAGAGATCGGTCGTGCCGAAGCGTTCGGCAAGGCGGGCGTCGAGCGCAGACTTCCACCGGCGGAATGGCTCATCCGTCACGCGCTCGACCTCTTCGAGGAGCGTGTAGAGCCACTCTTCGTCTAGTTCCTGCAGCTCCAGCGAGAGGTTGTAGTAGTCGGGAAAGCCGAGGTCGCGGGCAGCCGCGTTCCTGATGCGCGCCAACTCCCGAACGCGATCGGCGACCGAGGCTCCCACCGCCTTCGACGCCTCCCACACGGCCCGCCGCTCAGTCTCGTCGTTCGAGGTCCGCAACACCTCTTCGATCTCGTTGTCGCTGACGCGCCTGCCACCGACGACGGGGCGGAACGCGGCGAAGTCCGATTCGACGGAGCTCTGGAGGTCGACGAGCTCGGCGCGCCGGTCCTCGTCCATCTGATTGCCGAGAAGCGAACGGCGCAGCACCTGCAGCCGTCGCTTCAGCACCGGGTCGTGGATCGTGTCGGCCAGGGCGGACTCCACCGCGCGCAGATCCGCGGGATCGCCCTTCACCGTTCTCAGCTCGAGCTCCAATTCGGCGCGCCGGCGTTCGGTGTCGGGGCTCACCCGTACCTGGGAGTCCCAATAAGCGCGGTGGAACTCGTTCTCGAGCTGCTCGATCGCGCCTTCGATGCGCTCGGCGACGCGATGCGGCGACTCCGTCAGCTCTCGGCTCACGCGGGCGACTCCCGATCCGGCAGATGAACGGCGAAATCCTATCCACGGGCGCGGGACGTCAACCGCGCGATCCGGCGAGCTCGAAATGCCACGGCTCCCACGACATGGGACGCCAGAGAGGCAGGTTCATCGCGTCGATCAGGTGGACCGCGTGCTCGACATCGCCGCCGAGGTCGACGGCCAGCCCCTTCTCGTGCATAGAGTCCCCGGGCCGCGCGACCCAATCGTCGGCCGTCTCGGGATCGCCGTATCGGACGAGCGCCTGCTGCCAGAGCCGCTGCTGATGCTCCGGGGACCGATAGCCCGACGTCAGCCACACCCGTCCGCCGGCGGCGGTGAGGAGGCGGTCGACCGCGCCCCTCAGCACGGGGTGGAGGTCTCCGGTGGGATCGGGGAGGACCCGCGTCGGGTCGACCGCGGCGCGCGCCCGCGCCTCGACCCCGTCGACCTCGACCTCCACCTGCATCGCGGTGGCGCCGTGCTCGCAGACGCAGGCGAGGAGGACCGCCCCATTCGCCTGGGCAAACCGGCGCGCCATCGCCGTCGGCGCGCCGCGGAAGCCCGGGAGCGACTCGGCGGCCGCGGCCAGTGCGGCCGCGTCGGCGGCCGCCTGCGCCCGTGCTCGTGCCGCCGCGGCCGCACCGACATCACGGATGCCGCCCAGGAAGGCGAGAGCCAGGAGCAGCGCGCCTCCGAAGGCGGCGATGCTCACGGCCGCTCGATCCGCATCGTCGCCCGCGCCTCGAGGGTCACGCCGTCGAACAGCCGCCCCACCACCGGCACGCGCGCTTGAGGCGAAGCGGAGACCGTCACCGTGAGCGGATCGCCGCGCCGCCGCGCCTCGGGCGCGGGCAGGACGTCGACCTTCGCGTCCTCCACGCCGGCTCTCCGGACCGCCAGCGACGCGGCGTGACGGGCGGGATCGACCACCGCTACGCGCGCCGCCTCCCGCGCCGCGTTCCAGAGTCGCACCTGATCGACGACGACGAGGCCGCTCTGCGCGAGACCTCCTAGGACGACGAGAAGGACGGGGAGGACCAGCGCGAGTTCGACCGTGGCCTGCCCTCGCTCGGCGTGCCGCGCATCCACCTCAGCGTCCGGCGCGCCTGACCACCTGCTCGACCACGTGCTCGAAGAGCCCGTCGAGCCCACCGCCCTTGACGAAGGCCCCGAGCGCGCCGGTGATCAGAACGGCTACGAGAAGCGTCGTCGCGTACTCGGCGGTCGTCTGACCGCTCTGCGAGTACAGGAGAGAGCGAAGTCGCTGCATGCGGAGGCTCCTTTCGTCGGACCGGACCCTCTCCGGCCTCCGCAACAGCAGAGCGCGACCGCCGGCGCCGCGAAGTGGCGGCCGTCACACCTCCCTCAGAAGGACATGGTGATGTGGTCGCCCTCTTTCACGCCCCATTCGTCGAACATCCCCTGGTTGACCTCGAGCGCGCCGTAGTACCCAACGCCCGGGTCATAGACGGGGCACGGGTCTTCTGTACACGGGTCCATATCCATGATCCGAAGGATCCGACCGTCGTTTCCGAAGAAGGCGATCGAGAGCGGGATGAGCGTGTTCTTCATCCAGAATCCGCCGTGATGCTCCTCGAACCAGATGAAGACCATGCCGTGGTCTTCCGGCATCGACTCGCGGAACATCAGCCCGCGCATGCGCTCCTCGTCGGTCTGGGCCACTTCGACGCGCACGATGACGGATCCGTCGTCTGTGTCGATGAGTGCCGCCGCGCCGCGGAAGGAGGGCGAGGGCTGGGGCGAGGCGTCGGCCTCGGCCTGCGGCGTCGGCGCGGGAGAAGCCACCCGCTCCGTCGTGTCGGGCCCGCCGCGGCAGGCGACGAGGAGGAACGTCACCAGGAGGAGCGACACCGCGCGGCTCACGGGCGCGAGCATCGCACGAACGGTGTCCTACCTGAGTAGGGGAAGCACGCCGAGCAAGAGATACGAGGGCAGGACGCAGCACGCGAGCGGCAGCGCCATGAAGACGGCGCCACGCCGCGCTCGGGCTTCGAACGCATCCTCGGCCGCGGCGCGCCGCCGCGCCGCCTCGGCCGCGAGCGCGTCCGCCGCCGGCACACCCCACCGGCGCGCCCGGCGGATCGTCTCGCCGATCCACGCGAGCCCCGGCTCGCGCGCCAGCGCGTCGGCCCATGCGACCCCGAGGCGCACGCGCCGCGGCGCCCTCCCGAACGCCTCCGCTTCCGCCGCCGCGGCCGCGGCCAGGGCGGAGTCCATCGACGCGCCGGCGGCCAGCAGCGCGGCGATCAGCTCGGCTGCGTCGACGGAGGGATCCGACAGTTCGTCCGGCGACGGCAGCAGGCGTTCGATCCACCAGAGGCCGGCGGCGGCCAGGCTCACGCCGACGATGAGGAACGAGAGGCCGGCGGGGTCGGCGGAGCGAGGGGTGAACGGGACGAACAGGACCGGGAGAGCCGCGACGAGCCTGCCCGAGAGCCGCGCCCCGGACGCGCCGGCGAGTGCGCGGCGCGCCGCGGCGCGCCGCCTGTCGAGCATCGCCGCATGCCGCTCGAGGAGGTCGGCGACGTCGCCGCCTTCGCGTGCGTAAGCCGGAAGCACCCGGGGGAGCGGCTCTATGTCGTCGCCGAGGTGCCGGAGAGCCTCCGACGGCTCCTCGCCGAGAGCGACGCGACCGGCGATGCGCGAGATGAGCGGCCGCAGCCGTGGCGGCGCCGACGACGGCCAGGCGAGGATCGCGCTGCGAAGGTCGAGCCCCCCTCGCTGGAGCGCGGCGAGGGCCCGCATCGCATCGGAGGTCACGCGACCTCGACCGCGGCGACAAGGCGCCGAGCGCCGCGGCGTTCGAGATGAACCACCGCGTCGACCCCCGTGCGGATGCGCTTGCGGATCACCGCCTCCGGCGCGCCGGAACGAGCCGACAGGCAGAGAGCGGCGAGGCGATCCTCTACCTCGGCCGGCGAACGCGCGTGCAGCGTGAGCATCGAGCCTTCGTGACCCGTAGCCATCGCGTTGACGGCCACGAGCGCCTCACCGCCGCGCACCTCACCTACGACGATGCGGTCGGGTCTCATCCTCAACGCGGCCCGCGTCAGATCCTCGAGATCGATCCCGCCGCGCCCCTCCGCATTGGCGCGCCGCGCCACCAGAGAGGCGAGCTTCCGATCGCGCAGGCGAACCTCGGGCACCTCCTCGACGAGCACGATCCGCTCGCATACGTCCGTCGCGTTGAGCAGAGCCCCGAGCAGGGTCGTCTTGCCCGTCCCCGTCCCTCCGCTGACGACGATGGAGGATCTCGTCGTCACGAGCTCCTCGAGACAGAGCTGAAGGCGACGGTCGAGCATCCCGAGCGCGCGCAGATCGTCGAGTGTCGGGGCGGTGCGCGGCACGCGGCGGATGCTCACGAGCGGCCCGTCCGGAGCCGCCGGCGGAAGGACCACGTGGATGCGGTGACCGCCGGGTAGGCGTCCGTCGGCGATCGGCCGCACCGCGTCGGCGGCGGTGGCGGCGGCCGACAGCCAGCGTTCCACGAACCGCTCGAGCTCGTCGCGTTCGAACCTCACCGACGTCCGCTCGAGGGCTCCCGCCCTATCGACCCATACCTCGTCCGGACCGTTCACGAGCACGTCGGTGACGTCGTCGGCCTCCAGGAAGCTCGTCAGCGGGCCGAAGCCGTCGATCGCGTCGGCGATCTCGTCCGCGAGTTCGGGCGGAGCGGCGTCGCGCAACGCGAGCCGCCGGTTCGCCGGATCGAGGTCGGCCAGCTCGTCCCGTTCGGCCACCCAGCTGAGAAGCTCCCGTCTCACGCCGACTCCAGTGCGCGCGCGAGCCTCGCGATCCCGCGCAGCCAGCGCGAACAGGGAGAGGTGAGGAGACGTCCGTCGTCCTCGGCGTCCCGCAACGCAGGTGTGCAGGGAAGCATGAGCGTCACCCTGCGACCGATCTCTCTTTCGACCGCGCCTCGCGACAGCGACCCGCCCGGTCCCGTTCGGTTCACCACCAAGGCGGTCGGAACGTCCGGCTCGACGATCAGCTCGCGCACGCGGCGCGCCGCCAGACTCGACGGTGGGAACACCACGACGCGCGCCGCGGCTTGCGGGACCAAGGCCGCCGGCGCGCCGTCGACGACAACACGCTCGAAGACCTTCGTAGCGGCGTCCACCGCGTCGTCTCGTTCGGGAGCAAGGAGGAGCCTGATCCCGGGCGCCACGGGAAGCGATGCCTCCGCCGGGTCGTCCCCGTTCCCGAACGTGCGCCACTCCTCGATCGCCAGACGGCGCGCCGTCGCGCCGTGCGGCGAACGGTCGAGCACGCAGGCGCCGGATGCTGCGGCCAGATGGAGCGCAACCGTCGTGGCACCGGCGCCGCCGCACGCGCCCTCCACGACGATCGGGCCGCGCGTCTGGACGAGGGAGGCCTCCACCACGCGCACGACGTCCGCCGGGCGCTCCGGATCGAAGGTGACGCAGCCTTCTAGTTGCCTCGAGCCGCGCGGCACGACCAGGACGTCGGCGCCGTCCGGCGGCTCGTCGAATATGCGGACCGACCAGTGCCGCGGCGCGCCGTCGAAGGCGCGGGCCGCCGCCATCCTCGTTTCCGCGTCTGAAGCGACGATCGCGATGCGCACGGGTGCCATCTCGCCGAGCGTGCGCCGGCCGTGCCGGTCACGGTGTGGCGCGCGCCACACACTCGGGCCAGAATGAACCCCATGGAAGCCGCTTTCTTCGACCTCGACAAGACGATCGTTGCGCGATCGAGTCCTCTCGCGCTCGGCCGGTCGTTCATGCGCGAAGGGCTGATAGGCCGCTCCACGCTGCTCAAGTCCCTCTACGCCCAGTTCGTGTTCCAGCTGATGGGCGCGGACGAGGACAAGATGGAGCGTCTCCGCGCCGAGGCCGCCAAGCTGACCGCCGGATGGGAGGCCGACAAAGTTCGTCGGGTGGTCTCGGAGGTGCTCGAGGAGGTGATCCAGCCGATCATCTACGCCGAGGCGCTCGAACTGATCCACGACCACCGCATGGCGGGGCGACTCGTGTGCATCGTTTCGTCGTCACCCGAGGAGATCGTGGCGCCGTTCGCCGAGATGCTCCGCGTCGACCGCTGGATCGCGACGAAGCCCCGGATCGATGAGGACGGTCTCTACACGGGCGAGCTCGATTTCTACGCTTACGGGCCGAGCAAGGCCACCGCGATGCGCCATCTCGCCGAGGATCTCGATCTGAACCTCGAGCGCTCTTTCGCGTATTCCGACTCGATCACAGATCTGCCGATGCTGGAGTGCGTCGGCCATCCGATCGCGGTGAACCCCGACAAGGAGCTCCGGCGCATCGCGGCCGAACGGGGCTGGCCCATCGAATGGTTCCGCAAGCCGGTGACGCTGCGCGACCGCATGCCCCAGCTGAGACCGCCCGAGTTCTCCGCGAGCACGAACGCGGCGGTGCTGGGGGCCCTCATCGGGGCGATGGGTCTGTTGTGGTGGCTGAGCCGCCGCGCCGCGGCTCGGACCACCTAGTCGGCGCCCGCGAGCGCCGGCTCTGGCTCCGGCGCCTCGACGCCTCGAGCGCGACGGCGGGGCGTCGCCTCGTGCGTCACGATGAATGCCACCGAGGCGACGATCACCGCGGCCCCCACGAGCATCGGCGCGGTCAGGCGCTCGTCGAGGATGATCCAGCCGAGGAGCAGCGCGATCACCGGGTTGACGTAGGCGTACGTCGAGACCTTCGAGATCGGCGCGTTCTGCAACAGCCAGACGTAGGCGGTGAACGCCGCCAGCGACCCGGCGAAGATGAGATAGAAGAACGCGAAGATCGAGGCGGCCGAGAATCCTTCGACGTCGATGCGCCCGGCCTCTCCCGTGACCAGTCCGGCGAGCACGAGCCACGCGCCGCCGCAGAGCATCTGCATGGCCGTCGAAAGGAACGGGTCCTGGGGCAGCCTGAGCCGGGTCGAGGCGAACGAGCCGCTCGCCCACGACGCCGCCGCGAACACCAGTAGCGCCATTCCGAGCACCGTCGTCCCGGCGGGCTGGTCACCGGGCAGAACGAGCACCGCGACACCGGCGAAGCCGATCGCAACACCGATCAGCGTCCCGCGGGACACCTTCTCGCCCGTGACAGCACGGAACAGGACCACCCAGAGCGGGACCGACGCGATGACCAGCGCGGCGAGGCTCGACGAGACGTCGCGTTCGGCAAGCACGACCATCCCGTTGCCTCCGAGCAGGAGGAGCGCCCCGACGATCGCGGACGAGCGGAGCTCGCGGAGACTCACTCGCACACCCGCGCGGCCGGGTTGATCGTGGTCGTGGTCCTCGCCTTGCGACGCGGC
>DATLFS010000075.1:0-24816 GCA_035540935.1 Actinomycetota bacterium | reverse complement strand
GCTCGACCAACTGCTCAACCACCGCATCCACCCCGTGGTTCCGGCGCAGGGATCCCTCGGCGCCTCCGGCGACCTCGCCCTGCTGGCCCACCTGGCGCTTCCACTTCTAGGCGAGGGTGAGGTGGAGCAAGGAGGCCGGCTGCGGCCGGCCGCAGAGGCACTACGGGACGCGGCTCTCGTCCCCCTGGAGCTCTCGCACAAAGAGGGGCTGTCGCTCGTCAACGGCACCGAGGCGATGCTCGCCCTGGGCATCCTCGGCTACCTGCGCGCGGAGCGCCTCGCTCTCGCCGCCGACATCACGGGTGGGATGTCCGTCGAAGGTCTTCTCGGCACGGACCGCGCCTTCGACGACGACCTCATAGCGCTGCGCGCCCACCCCGGAGCGCGCGCCGTGGCACGCAACCTCCGAACGATGTTGCAGGGCAGTGCGATCGTCGCCAGCCACCGCGACTCGGACCACCTCGTGCAGGACGCCTATTCACTGCGTTGCATCCCGCAGGTTCACGGTGCCTATCGAGACGCGATGGCGTACGTGCGGGAGACGCTCGAGAACGAGATGGCATCGGCGATCGACAACCCGAGCGTGCTCGTCGAGCGAGAGGAGGTCCTCTCCGGAGGCAACTTCCACGGTGAGGCACTGGGGCTGGCCATGGACCACCTCGCGCTGTGCGTAACGGGATACGCCACGATCGCCGAGCGCCGCGTCGCGAGACTCGTCGACCCGCACCTGAACAACGGGCTGCCGGCCTTCCTCACCGAAGACCCGGGGCGCCGGAGCGGCTTCATGATCGCCCAGTACACCGCCGCGTCGCTCGTCGGGGAGAGCCGCTCGATGAGCTTCCCCGCCTCGACCGACACGATCCCCACCTCGGCGGGGCAGGAGGACCACGTGTCGATGGGCGCTACCTCGGCGCGCCGTACCTGGTCGGTGCTCGACAACTCCGAGCACGTGATCGCGATCGAAGCGCTCGCCGCCGCCCAAGCGCTCGACCTCCGCGGCCTCGAGCCCGCCGCCGGAACGGCGGCCGCGCGGCGACTCGTCCGGAGCATCTCGCCTCGGCTGCGGGAGGACCGTCCCCTGGCCCCCGACATCGCAGCGCTCCGCCGGTCGATCGCGCGCGGGGACCTCGCCGCCGCGGTCGCCGACGCCGGCGTAGGACCGCTCGACTAGCGGCGAAGGCGTTCGCGCGCCCGCGGCGCGAGGTGCACGAGCTCGCCGCCGCAGACCACCGCGAGTACCGGGTCGTGGTCGGGGCGGTACGGGATCAGATCGAACGAAGGCGCGTCGAGAACGACGAGGTCCGCGCGTCCCCCGGGGACGACACGCCCGATGCCGCCATCCAGACCGAGGACGTGCGCGGCGTTCACCGTCGCGGCCGCGAGCGCCTCCATCGGGCGCAGCCCGTAGAGGCGGCACGCGAGCGCGATGACGAACGGCATCGACAGGATGGGCGAGGTTCCCGGGTTGAAGTCGCTGCCCAGAGCCACGATCGCCCCCTCGTCGATGAGGTTCCGCGCCGGCGGTCGCTTGGACTGCCGCAGCGTGAACGTCGCGCCCGGCAGGAGGACGGCCGCCGTTTCCCCCGCCGCGATGTCGCCCACGGCGTCGAGCGAGGTGTGATTCAGATGGTCGGCGGACGTCAGCCCCCACCGCGCCGCGAACGATCCGGACTGCGAGTCCTCCAGCTGATCGGCGTGCATCCTCATCCTCAGCCCCAGCGCGTCGGCGGCCGTCTTCAGGCGCGCCGCGTGCTCCAGCTGGAACGCGATGGACTCCACGTAGATGTCGACCGCGCTCACCAACTCCTCCCCGACCGCGGCCGGCAGGAGGCGGTCGGCGATCTCCCCCACCCACGCCCCCTCCGTCAGATCCTTCGGTACGGCGTGCGCCGCGAGACAGGTCGTGACCACCGTCTGCGGAACGGCCTCGGCGAGGCTCCTCGCGAGGCGCAGCTGGCGCAGCTCGGCATCGAACGCGAGGCCGTAGCCGGACTTGGTCTCGAAAGCCGTCGTCCCCTTCTTCAGCATCTCCGTCGCGAGCGAGCGGGAGAAAGCGAGGACGTCGTCGTCGGACGCCTCCGCCAGCATCCGCGCCGAGCGGAAGATCCCACCCTCCTCCCGGTGGAGGGTCTCGTACCGGAGCCCGGCGAGCCGGGCGGCGTCCTCGTCGGCCCGCCAGCCGTAGAAAGGCAGGTGCGTGTGCGGGTCGACGAAGCCCGGCACGACCGTGCATCCGGAGGCGTCGAGTTCGGCGTCGGCTACGTCCGGCGCGCCGAGAGCCGCCACCGCGCCTTCGTCGACCGTGACGGAGACGCGCTCCCGGACCTCGACCGCGCCCAGCGCGTCACCGCGGAGAGGCCCGGAGCCCTCGAACGGCACGACGGTCGCCGCATCGCGCACGACGAGAGAACTCACGCTTCGTCCTCGGCCGCCCGTCGCCGCGACGCCTTCCGATAGCGGAACACGCCGTCGTCGCCGCGCACCCGGTCGACCTCGCCGCGGCGTCTCAGGTACACGAGGTGCGCGATCGCCTCGCCCAGCGCCAAACGACGCTCGAAATGCAGGAGGGTGCTGCCGAAGATCTCGTCGGTGATCTCCTGCGCCGTTCGCTCCTCGTGGCGCACGACCTGGAGGATCGACCCGAGCCTCCGATCGTGGAACCGCGCCACCGCGCGGGCGCGGTCGGCTCCGTCGTCGAAGGGACGCCCGTGCCCGGGGAGGACGAGGTCGGGCGCAAGCCGCTCGATCTTCTCCAGCGAAGCGAGAAAGTCCCCGAGGGGGTCGTCGTCGCCGCGCCGGAAGTCGATGTGGGGAGTGACGCTCGGGAGGAGATGATCTCCCGAGATGAGTATGCGCTCCTCGTCCGCGGCGAGGCAGATGTGGCTGCGCGAGTGGCCCGGGGTGTGTACGAACGACCAGGTGCGGCCGCCGCAGGAGAAGCTCTCGCCGCCTTCGACCGGCCGGTCCGGCTCGACCACGCCCGAGACGTAGGGTCGCCAGTCCTCGTATGCGGCCAGAGCGTCCACCTCTTCGGGATCGACCCCGTGGTCGACGAGCATCTGTTTCATCTGGGACGCCGCATCGGACGGGTCGCGGTAGATCTGCACCTCCTCGGAGGACTCGCGGTGCATCCACAGCTCCGCACCGGTCGCCTCCATCACACGCGCCGCCATCCCGTAATGGTCGATGTGGGGATGCGTCACCACCAGGCGCGTCACGTCCTCGAGGCGCGCCCCCGCCGCGTCGACCGCGGTGACGAGATCTCCCCATCCTCCGTCCTCCAGCTGCGCGTCGAAGATGCCGCAGTCCACGAGCGTGTGACCGGCATCGTCGGTCAGGAGGTACGCGTTGGCGCGGTCCAGCCCCGGGAACGGGAGGGGAAGGACGAGACGGAAGACCCGCGCGGCGGGCTCGCGGCGCTCGTGCCGCAGCCGCGTCTCGCTACTCGTGGACCCGCTCCTTGATGATGAACGAAAGTCTCAGATGGACCTTGTAGCGGATCTCGCCTTCCTCGATGACGCCTTCGATGCGTTCGATCTCGAAGGACGTCAGTCCGCGCACCGTGAGGCCGGCGCGCCCGATCGCGGCCGCCACGGCCTCCTCGACGGAAGGACCCGTCGCCGTGAGATCGATCGACTTCTCGACCGACATAGGAAAACCCCCTTCGTAGGAAGGGGGTCATCCTATGGGAGGTGAACCGCGAGTTGTCTTTTACTTGCTCTTCGGCGTGAGCGGCGAGACGAAACCAGGCGTTCGGTCACACGTCACCGCAGGTCGTCGCCGAGAGCTCTGCCGCACGCTCTGGGCGAAGGAGTCGCGGGAGATCGCGAGCCACCAACGAGCGGCCGTCACGCGAATGCCCGCGTCGGATGGACCAGACATCCAGCTGCAAGACCGCTCATCGTCCATCGCCTGCAAGGCCCTTTCTCTCAACGCGAGTGTTCGCTCGTCGGCTCATTCGGCACACCGCCTCGCGGTCCTGCCACGGACGGCGGAAAAACCTGCCTTCACCAGGCGAAACGTCCGTTTTGAGACGATGGGTGCGGCTCAGATGTAGCCGCGTACCTCGTCGGCGCGAGCCACGCGCTCGACGGCGATGTCGAAGGCCGCCTCCCTCAGGGAGGTTCCTTCCGCCTCCGCTCGGCCGAACACCTGCTCCGTCGCACGGCGCATCCTCTTCTTGAGCTCGAAGTTGACCTGGTCGAGCTCCCAGCGGAACTGCTGGATGTTCTGCACCCACTCGAAGTAGGACACGGTGACTCCTCCCGAGTTGGCGAGGATGTCCGGCAACACGGTGACGCCGCGCTCCGTCAAGATCCGATCGGCGGCGGGGGTAGTCGGAGCGTTCGCCGCTTCCACCACCAACCGCGCGCGGATGCGATCCGCGTTCTCCGTGTTGATGACGCCGTCGATCGCGGCGGGAACGAGGATGTCGCAGTCCACCTCGAGCAGCTCTTCGTTCGTGAGCGGCTCACCGCCCTCGAAGCCGGTGACCGTCAGCGCTTCGCGCGAATGAGCGCGCAGCGCGTCGAGGGCCAGACCAGCCGGGTTGTAGGTCGCGCCCCCAACATCCGAGACGGCGACGATCCTGGCGCCGGCCTCGGCGGCCAGGACGGATGTCCAGTATCCGACGTTGCCGAAGCCTTGCACCGCGACGCGCGCGTCTTTGAATCGGATCCCCATCCGGCGCGCCGCCTCCTGTGCGGCGATCACGACGCCGCGGCCGGTGGCCTCCTCCCGCCCGGGTGAGCCTCCGAGCTCCACCGGCTTCCCCGTCACGATCCCCGGCGTGTGACCGTGCTTCTGGCCGTACGCGTCCATCATCCACGCCATCGTCTGCGCGTTCGTCCCCATGTCCGGCGCCGGGATGTCGCGGTTGACGCCGATGATGTACGAGATCATCGACGTGAACCGCCGCGTGAGCCGCTGGAGCTCGTCCTGCGACATGATCCCCGGCTCACACTGCACACCGCCCTTGGCACCGCCGAAAGGCACGTCGATCAGCGCGTTCTTCCACGTCATCAGCGCGGCGAGAGCGCGGACCTCGTCGAGATCGGCCGCCTCGTGGTAGCGGATCCCTCCCTTGTACGGACCGCGCGCCCCGTTGTGCTGGATGCGGTAACCGCGGTAGACGACCGTACGCCCGTCGTCCATCCGGACGGGGATCTGCACCCCCAACTCGCGATACGAGGTGCTCAACACCTCACGCATGTCGTCTCGAAGCGCGAGGCGGTCGGCGGATCGGTGGAAGAAGTAGGTCGCCGCTTCGAACGGCGTCATGTCGTCGCGCAGATCGTCCCTCTGTGCGACCCTCGTCGACGTCTCAGCCACGGGCCCTCCCCCCCTAGTCGTCCACCCAAGCGGCGGAGCCGTCAGGGACGGTTAGCCCCTGACCTTCTTCTTAGTCTGCTCGACCTTGCTGCGAGCCTTCTTGGTCGCGGTTCCTGAGCGCTTCCGTGCCGCGGTCACGGCCGACTGCGAGCGAGCCGAAGCCTCCTTCGCCACCTTCCGGCCCCGCTCCTTGACCACGGCGCCCGTCGTCTTGGCAGCCTTCTTGCCGGCTTTCGTAGCCTTCTTCGCGCTCCCGCGCGCGCCCTTCACCTCTTTGGACGACGCGACCTTCTTGGCGCCCTCTGAAGCCTTCTTCGCGGCGGTGCGCGCTAGAACCCCCGCGGCGCCCGCAGCGGCCTTCACGGCGCCGGCGGCGACGCGTGCCTGCTTCTTGGCCTTCTTCGCATCTCTGGTCGAGGCGACCTCTTTCGCGGTCGCGCGGGCCGTGTCCACCGCCTTCTTCCCCACTGCCTGCACGCCGCGAGCCGTCGCGGAGGCGTGCTTCTTGACGTCCTGCACCTGCTTGGCGGCCTTGGTCTTCCTTGCCACTGGGCGACCTCCTCGGTTGACGTCCGCCGGGCGAGCCTAATCGAGGCGATCCATCGCCTCGAGGTTCGCCTTCAAACGTACCGGGTCACCGGTCGAAATGGATCCGGCACCAGGTGCGGCGCCCGCACGAAGGACATCGCAACCACGACGAGTAGTAGCGGACCAGCGGGAGGTGGACGTGGACCGGAAAGAGCAGAGCCATAAGCTCAACGTATGAAACGCGCGTCTCCTCGCGGCATCCCGAGCATTCCACCGTGCACGTGAACCGCCTCCGCTCGGTGGCGCTGTAGAGCGCGTGCCGGTCGGGCGGCCGCGTCACGGCCCTGCCTCGTCGATCGCCGCGGCGTGGGCGCGGTATGCCTCGGCGCCCGGATGCGACGGCGCGTACGACAGGATCGACCGTCCCGCCTGCGCGGCCTCGGCGAACTTGATCGACTTGCGCACGGGTGGTTCCAGCACCGTGACGCCGTAGCGCTCGCCCACGTCCGCCAGAACCTCGCGCGCGTGAAGTGAGCGCCCGTCGTACATGGTGGGGACGACGCCCAACACGCGGAGATCCGGGTTGGTGAAGTGGCGGATGTCGTTCATCTGCTCGAGCAACTGGCCGACGCCGCGGTGCGAGAGCGCCTCGCACTGCAACGGGATCAGCACCTCGCCTGCGGCGGTGAGCCCGTTGATCGTCAGGATCCCGAGCGAGGGCGGGCAATCGATCAGGACGTAGTCGTAGACACCGCCCAGCTCCCGCAGAGCGCGTTGCAGCGCGTACTCGCGTCCCGTCTTCGCGAGGAGGATCGCTTCGGCTCCGGCCAAGTCGATGTTCGCCGGGACGAGGTCGACCTCGCGCGCGACCACGACTTTGTCGATCGGCAGGCGCCGGACGAGAACGTCGTTCACCGTCTCCGTGAGGGCGTCCGGGTCGACGCCCATCGAGTAGGAAAGCGCCCCCTGCGGGTCGAGGTCGACGAGGAGGACGCGGCGGTTGCGTTGCGACAACGCGACCCCGATGGACAGCGTTGTGGTCGTCTTGGCAACGCCGCCTTTCTGGTTGGCGAACGCCACCACGCGCGTCACGACCCGGGGTCCTCCCCGGTGTTGCGCGGCGCGCCGGGACGCGCGTCACGGGGGAGGTCGAGACCCACGCCCGCGAGGAAGGACCTGATCTGCGGGAAACCCCAATCCTGCTCCCGCAGTGCCTCGACCAGGCGCGCCGTCAGCTCGTCCTGCTCGGATCTCTCCTCGCCCTGATAGGACTCGTAGCCGTCGAGGAACCCGCGCGCGAAATCCCACGACACGTAGTTCTCCGGGTTCGGATTGAACGCCGGCTCGTGCACGGGCGGCTCTCCGGCTTCCAGGATCTCCTCGAGGTTCCCGGCGAGGAGATCCCACGCGAGGTAGTGATCCTCGTCACAGTCGGGGCAATAGAAGACGGCTCCCTTGATGCCGCGCGGCTCGAGCAGCTCCTTCAAGACCTTGATGTCCACGAGATCCTTCTGGAGCGCCTCGCGTTCGGTCTCCTCGAGATCCTCGGCGCCTTCTTCGCCTTCCCAGGGGTTCTCCTCGTGATCCATGCGACCGATCGTAAGCGCAGGGGCGGCGCCGGACCTCCGCCGGCGTCAGAAAGAGGAGAGATACGCGTCGAGTAACCGGTCGCCCACCAGGATCGCCACGATCGTGCCGAGCGCGAGGAAGGGGCCGAACGGGATCTTGGTCTTGCGTCCGCCCTTGCCGAGGAGCATCACGCCGATACCGATCACCGTGCCGAACAGGAACGCGAGGAACATCCCGACCGCCGCCAGCCCGGCACCGCCGACGTATCCCAGGAACGTGCCGAGGACGAACGCCAGCTTCACGTCGCCTCCACCCATCCCCGCGGGGAAGAGGAAGCCGACGACGAAGAAGAAGCCGCCGAAGACGGCCATGCCCCATAGGGCGGAGATGAGCCTCTCGGGCTCGTTCGAGACGAGAGCCGCCACTGCCAGAGCGATCCACCCCGCGATGAACGCCGGATAAACGATGCGGTTCGGAAGAAGATGGTGCTCGAGGTCGATCACCGTCAGCACGAGTAACACCCAGAAGAAGGCGGCGAACACGACCGCCTCGAGCGAGAGGCCGAAGCGGATGGCGGCGGCCGCGAACAGCACCGCGCACGCAGCCTCCTGCAGCGGATAGCGCGGGGAGATGCGCGCGCGGCAGTTGCGGCAGCGTCCGCCCTGCAGGGCGTACGAGACGAGCGGCAGGTTCTCGAGGGCGCCGATCGTGTGCCCGCAGACGGGACAGCGACTGCGACCCCGCACGATCGACTCGCGCCGCGGCACGCGGTGGGCCACCACCGTGGCGAAGCTCCCGAAGATCAGGCCGAGGACGGCGGCGGCGGCGATCAACACGCGGTCGGGATCAGCCGGGGTCCCCGATGTGCTCGCGGATCCTCGTCAACAGACCTTCGGCCTCGAACGGCTTCATGATCACGTTCTCCGGACCGATCTCGTCGTCGAACATCTCGTGCGCGTCGGGCTTGCCGGTGACCACCACGATCGGGATCCCCGCGGTCGCGGGATGGCGCCTCATCTCGTCGAACATCCGTCCGCCCGAGACGTCCGGCATCATCAGATCGAGCAAGATCAGATCGGGACGCCGGAACTCTGCCTTCGTGAGCCCCTCGAGCCCGTCACGGGCCTCCACGACCTCGTATCCCTGCTGCTCAAGGATGAATTTCTCAAGTTCACGAACGGCTTCCTCGTCCTCAACGATCAATATCCGCTTCGGCACGTGGGTCCTTTCTCGGCCGGTTCGCGGAAAAGGTATCAACCTTTTCCGCGCCGCTGCCGATACGAATTACAACCATGAGGATTCAGACACTGCGCGAACGCATCGAGAGCGGCGAATACGACGTCCCGGCCGAGGACGTAGCCGAGGCGATGCTTCCGTGGATCATTCCCACAGGCCGCGCCGTGCTCGAACCGGAGCCGTCCGAGCCGCTACCGCCAGCGTCATCCGAAGCGTCCTGACCGTTTCCCGTACATCGTGCACCCGCACGATGGCTGCCCCCAGATAGGCGGCGATCGCCGCCACCGCGAGGCTCCCCTCCAGTCGCTCCTCGGGCGGAAGCCCGAGGGTCTCCCCGACGACATCCTTGCGCGATGCCGCCACGAGCACAGGGAGACCGAGCTCGAGCTGCTCCGGAAGCCGCCGTACCAACTCGAGCGAATGGAAGGTCGTCTTCCCGAAATCGAGAGCGGCGTCCACCACCAGGCTCTCCCGGGCCACGCCGGCCGCTGCGGCCTTCTCGGCGAGCGATCTCCACGTCGAGAAGACGGCCTCCACCACGTCGTCGTACTGCGGATGCAGGGGGCGCCCGCGCAACTGACCACCGTGATGCACCAGGATCAGCGCGGCTCCCCCTCGCGCCACCACCTCGGGCATCGCCTCGTCGCTCAAGCCCGAGATGTCGTTGACGATGGCCGCGCCCTCGTCCAGCGCGCGGCGCGCCACAGCCGCGCTCGTCGTCTCCACCGACAGCGGAACCGCGGTGGCGGTCGCCAGGCGGGCGACCAGAGGGAGCAGGAGACGTTCCTCCTCCGCGGGAGGGACGGCGCGCCCCGGCCCTGCCTTGACCGCTCCGAGATCGAGGATGTCGGCCCCCTCCTCGACGAGTCGCAGGGCGTGATCGACCGACTCCTGCAGATCGAGTCTTCCGCCGTCGTAGAAGGAATCGGGGGTTCTGTTCACGATGCCCATCACGAGGCAGCGCTCCAGCGGCAAACTCCCCCGGGCGTGCTCGAGGAATCTCATTCGAGCACCAGCGGCACCCGCGTCCGCGCGGTGGACACCAGGTAGATACCGGCGAGGATGAGAGCACCGCCCGGATACACGAGCCATGTAGGAACCTCGGCGAACAGCGCGTACGCAAGCGCGGTGGCAATCACCGGTTCCGCCATGATGGCGACGGACACGACCGTCGCGCCGATGTCCTTCAGCGCGAAGTTGATGAACGTGTGACCGAGGATCTGCGGACCGAGCGTGACCGCGGCGACCGCGAGCCACACCGACGCTGAGTAGCCCGTGAGCGGGACGCGCAGGAGCACGCACAGCGAGAGCAGAAGTACGGCTGCCGTTCCATAGGTCAGCACTGAGTACTCGAGGATCCTGAACGTTCGACGCGCCCGCTCGCCGGCGAGCGCGTATCCCGCCGCGGTGGCCCCGCCCGCGAGAGCGAGCATGTTCCCGACGGCGCTCGCGCCGCCGAGGTCACCGCCGGCGACGGCGGCCGTTCCCGCGAGCGCGAGGACGATCCCGAACCAGGCCGGTCGCGGAAGTCGCTCGTCGAACAGAAGGCGCGCGGTTACCGCTACGAAGATCGGAGTCGTCGAGACGAGCAGAACCGCGGCCGCGACGCTGGTCAGCGTCAACGAGCTGATCCAGGTCGCGAAGTGGACCGCGAGGAACGCGCCCGCCGTGACGGACGTCGTCACCTCGAACCGCGACGCGCTTCGCAGGCGGCGCGCGCAGAAGGGCAACAAGGCGGCGGCGCCGGCCGCGCATCTCCAGAAGGAGAGCGCCAGCGGATGCGCATCTCGGGAGGCCTGCCACGCGTCGATCTGGCGCGGGTCGAGACCCGAGGGGAACGCATAGCGGGAGAGGATCGCCGACGTCGAGGCGACGAGCACGCCCGTCGCCAGCACCACCCACGCGATGCGCGGCAATCGCCGGACTCGGCGGGCCAGGCGCTCGGTGTGGGATCGCACCGGCGTAGCCTACGCGGATGGGACCCATCGACAGGCCGATCGTGGCGGTCGGAGCCGTGGTCGTGGCCGACGGGCGCCTGTTGATGGTGCGGCGCGGACGCGCCCCGGCCGTGGGCCGATGGTCGCTGCCCGGCGGCCGCGTCGAACACGGTGAAAAGCTCGCAGATGCGGTCGCGCGCGAGGTCCGGGAGGAAACGGGTTTGACGGTAGACGTCGCGGAGCTGGTCGGCGTCTTCGAGGTGACCGCTCCGGAACATTTCGTGATCCTCGATTACCGCGCCCACGCGTCGGCGCCGCTCCGGCCGACGCCGGCGGGAGACGCGGCCGAAGCGCGCTGGGTGCCGCTCGATGAAATCTGCGAGCTCGAATGCACGCCCGGTTTCGTCGAGACCCTGACGCGCTGGGGGATCCTGCCTAGCGGAGCCGCCACGGATACGACGTGAGGTACTTCCCGCGCAGGTTCTGGAAGGCGCAAGGGTCGTGGCGAAAGGCGATCTCGAGGACGCCGTCGCGCAGCGAGTAGCCGTAGGTGACCCGTTCCGCCGGACAGATGGGGTCGTTGAACAGTGTGATGGCGGCCGCGTCCACGACGAAGTGCCCCTCGCTCCCGAACTGCGACCCCTCTTCCTCCACGTAGAAGCGGCCTCGCTCCAGCCGCAGCGTGGCCTCTCCGGCGTAGATCTTGTAGGGGGGGCATCGCCGGCACGGCACCGGCCGTCCGACGTCCGCCAGCGGCACGTTCCGAACGTAGGTGCCGTCGATCGGCGTGACATCCCGCGGCGGGACCTCACCGGAGAAGGGATAGGGCTCCGTCGGATCGTCCTTCCACAGGTCGGTCAGCGCCGCCCGCGACTCCCTCGCCCGCTCTTCCGAAGGCGCGCAGGCGGCGAGGCTCACGCACAGGAGGGCGACACCGAGGACGCGCATCACCTCGCCATCGTCGCGGAAGTCGGCGCGCCCGACCATCGCGCGGATGTCGCGGCCGTCAGCAGACGAAGAGAGCGATGCGGTCGTTCTCGCGGACCGTGGAGGAAGCGCGGGGATCCGTCTCGACCACGGTCGTGCCACCCTCACACGACACGACCACCTGGACACGTAGGCCCAGTGACGTGAGCCGCTTCTTCGCGCGCTCGACATCCATCCCGCGGACATCGGGCAGCGTGATCTCCTCGAACTCCGGGCCGATCGACACGTAGATCGTCACCGAGCTGGCTTCGTCGGCCTCGAGACCCGCGGCGGGATCCGTCGAGACGACGCGCCCAACCGGGACGTCGTCCGAGTACACGTCCGTGCGCACCGGCTCGAAGCCGGCACGCTCCAGGCGCGCCGCCGCCTTGTCCGCCGGAAGCCCGGCGACGTCGGGGATCTCGAGTGACCTCGGGCCGCGGCTCACGACCAGCCCGACCGTCGTCCCCTCCGTCACGCGGCCGCGGATCGTGGCGCGTATGACGGTCCCGGCCTCGTGCTCGACCGACCATTCCTCGGAGCGTTCACCCACGACGAGACGGGCCGCTTCCAGCGCCGCCATCGCGTCCGCCACGTCCCGACCCGCCACGGCCGGCACGCGTACGAGCGGCGGCCCCTTCGAGAGGATCACCGCTATCGCCTCGCCCTCGATCAGGACGCCCGTCGCGGGATCCTGCGAGATGATGCCGCCGCGCTCGACGGAGCGACTGCGTTCTCGCCCGACCACCTCGACGACGAGGTTCACCTCGTCGGCGGCCCGCCGCGCCTCCTCTAGCGTCATGCCGGCGACCGACGGGACCACTACCTCACGCGGGCCGAGGAGAGCCGCCCCGGCTCGCACGCCGCCGGCGAGCAGCAGAGCCACGAGGGCGACGATCGCGACCAACCGGGGAGCGCGGGACCGCTTGCGACGCCGCGCCTTCTGCTGCGGACCCGCGACGGTCGGCTCCATGTCGGGAAGGCGGATCTCGACCGTCACGTCCTCGAGCAGGGATCGCACGGAAGCCGCGTCGGGCAACGATCGCACGGCCACACGCCGCAGGTCGGCGGCCATGTCGGCCGCACCCGCGTAGCGCGCCGCGGGGTCGAGCGCGCACGCACGCAGCACCACATCGTCGAGATCCGGTGGGAGCAGCGGCTCCAGCCGCGACGGCTCGACCGGCTCCTCGACGGCTCGTTTCTGCAACAGGTCGCCTCCCGCGCCCTGCGATGGAGGCCGCCCGGTCAAGCACTCGAAGAGAAGGGCACCCGCGGCCCAGACATCGGACGCGGCGACCGCCTCCTCCCCCCGCGCCTGTTCCGGAGCTAGGTAACGGAGCGTTCCGGCGATCGTCGTTCCCTCCGTGCGCTCGGCGTCTCCGAAGAGCGCGATGCCGAAGTCGGCGACCTTCACCTGTCCCCCGCGGGCGAGAAGGATGTTCTCCGGCTTGATGTCGCGGTGGATGAGGCCTTCTGCGTGTGCGGCCGCGAGGGCCTCGCACACCGACGCCACCACCTCGCATGCCTGCGCCGGCTCCAGCGCTCCGCGCGCCACCAGCACGTCGCGCAGGTCGGTGCCCGGCACGTACTCCATGACCATGTACGGCGTCCCGTCGGGCTCCTCCCCCCAGTCGTAGACGCCCACGACGTTCGGGTGGGTCAGCCTCGCCGCCGCGCGTGCTTCGAGGCGGAACCGGTCGACGAGCTCCGGATCGGCGGCCAGCGACGGTTGCAGCACCTTCACGGCCACCGCCCGATCGAGCAGGAGGTCGTGACCGCGATAGACGTCGCCCATCCCACCTCCGGCTATCCGGGCGACCATGCGGTAACGCCCGGAGAGGGTCTCGCCGACGAGGTCCCTCATGAGTCGCATGTCTAACCCCCGTGGTAGCGGCGCAGGTGGTAGTCGTAGCGGTCGCGCAGGACGTCCAGCTCCCGCACGGCGCGCCGTGCCTCCGACAGCGCGGCCGCGGCGTCGCCCGCGGCCGCATCGCCCGCGGCGCGCGCGGAACCGATCTCCGCCCGGACCCGCTTCAGCGCCTTCCAGATCCGGCCCGAGGTCGCCTCGATCCGCCCCTCGAGCGACTCCGCCTCTTCGAGCCGGCCCTCTAGGTCGCGGAGGCGGTCGTTCAGCTCCTCGACGCGCTCCTCCAGAGCCTGGGCGGCGAGACCCGCTTCGGCGGCCGCGGCATCTGCCGCCGCCAGCCGTTGCTCGACCTCCGGCGCGATCCCGGGTTCACGGCCCCAGGCGAGCGCGCCGAAGACGAGGCCGGCGAGGACGATCCCGGCCCCGAGCACCCCGGCGGTTCTCCCGATCCGCATTCGCCTCCCCGGCGTCGCTCCGGCTAAGCACAGAAGATAACAGAAATAACACGTGCAACACCAGCCTCAAAAGACCTCGATCTCGGCCACCAGGGGGAGGTGGTCCGACGCGGCCGTGGCGACGGTTCGGACGTCCACGAGACGCAGGCCCGGACCGACGAGGACGTGATCGATCTGCCGCCCCCAGGAGAACGTGGCGCGGTGCGGGCCGCCGTGGAAGCCGGCGTCCCGCAGGGGCGTCAAGGTCCGCAGGCCCTGGTTCAGGTCGCCGAGAACAAGGACGGGAGGCGGGAGCGCCGCGGCGCGTGCCGCCAGCGCCTCCGTCTGCCGGTCGCGGGCCTCTCCGCGCTGCGCGAGGTGGGTCGCGACGACGTGGACGCCGCGCCACGGGAGGATCACCATGCCGCGCGGCTCCTCACCTGCGACGCGCGGCAGCTCCTCGAGGTGGCCCTCGACCGGCTCGTCGGCCAGCACGGCGAGACCGTAGTGGCCGCGCCCGCGGGCGAGCGTGGGGAAGAAGATCCCGCTCATCCCGGTGCGCGCCGCCAACTCCTCCGTCTGGTCGACGCCGCCGGAGCGCGGGAGGAAGCGATCGACCTCTTGCAGCGCGACCAGACCCGCTCGGGTCGCGGTTAGGGCCGCGGCCGTGCGACCGAGATCGACCGCGCCGTCGCGGCCGAGGCCGTGCCGGATGTTGAACGTCGCCACCGTGACCACGAACGTCAGCCTAGGCGTGGCGTATGCGAGCATGGGTCGCATGACCGACCCGGCGGGCGAGCCGCGCACGATCGAGCAGCCGGGCGAGACCTATTGCTACGCGCACCCGAAGGAGCCGACGCGTCTCCAGTGCACCCGCTGCGGGCGGCCGATATGCGGACGCTGCGCGATCCCGGCGTCGGTCGGCCAGCACTGCCCCGAGTGCGTCGCAGAGGCGCGCCGGAACGCCCCGAAGGTCCGCTCGGTCGCGGCGCGCACCGCTCCCGTAGTGGTGGGTCTCCTCATCGTGAACGGCGCCTTCTTCGTCGCGCAGCAGACGATCCCCGGAGTGACCGAACGGCTCGTCATGGATCCGATCGCGATCGCGACGCGCGGCGAGTGGTGGCGGCTCTTCACGTCGATAGTCCTGCACTCACCGGTCCAATTCCTGCACATCATGTTCAACTCGCTCGTGCTGTGGATCTACGGCCCGCAGCTCGAGGCGGTCTTCGGACACGTGCGCTTCTTCGGCGTCTACCTGGTCGCCGGTCTCTCCGGCAATGCCGCGTCCTTCGCCCTGGGCCGATGCGCCGGGAGCCTCGGGGCCTCGGGCGCGATCTTCGGGATCGTCGGCGCCCTGGCGGTGTTCCTCTACCGTCGCCGCTCCTCGCAGATCGCGTCGCAGTTTTTGAGCGGGCTCATGTTCTTCGTCGCGATCAACCTGCTCTTCGGCTTCATGGTGCCGCGCATCGACAACCTCGCCCACCTGGGCGGGCTCGCCGGTGGCGCGCTCCTCGGCTGGGGGCTCGACGACGGGAGCAGCCGGCCGCCGAGCGTGGCTCGGCAGCTGGCAACGTTCGCGGCCGTGGGCGGCGCGGCCGCCGGCGCGATCGCCTACAAGACGGCGAACTTCGGCTGCGCCGGCCTCTTCGGTTGACGCGTCAGGCTCCGGTCACCTCGACGATGCCGTTCCTGATCACGGCGACGCCGTCGGGGTTGTACGTCTCGAAGCCGTAGGCGTCTTCGCCCTGCCTCCAGAAACGCGTCGTCAGCTCCTGACCCGGGAACACCGGCTTCGAGAAGCGCACCGCCACGCGGCGGATCCGCTCGGGCGCCCCGCCGGCGAGTCCGTTGACCGCGCCTTTGACCGCGATCGCCATCGTGCACATGCCGTGGTTGATGATCCCCGGCAGTCCCGCGGCGCGCGCCATGTTCTCGTCGAGATGGATCGGGTTGTGGTCGCCCGACGCCTCCGCATACCGGTGCGTCTGGTCCTCGTCGACCTTCGTGGTCTCCTCGTACACCACCTCGCGCGCCTCCTCCGACCTCCCGGCGCCGGAGCGGGACGACGAGCCCGACCCACGGATGAACATCGTGCCGCGGACCTCCGCGACACTCGTCCCCGAGTCGTCGTCGATCCTCCCGAAGACGGTGAACGTCTCGCCCGTCTCCTTCTGCTCGACCGACTCGAGGACGGGCGTGATCGTCAGACGGTCTCCCGGCCGCAGCGGGCGGTGGATGACGTGCTCTTCGGCGCCGTGCACCAGACGCAGCAGGTCGGCACCGAGCTCCGGATCCATCGACGCGTTCATGAACGCCCCGAACACGGGCACGACCGGAAACACCGGGGAGGCGACGACGTCCTCGCCGAGGTAACGCGGATTCTCGTCGTTGGTCGCGCGCGCGTAGCTCTCGATGGCGGCGGCCGTCACGTCGTACGTCGTCGTGTCGTACGTCTTGCCTACGAGCTCCTTGTTGAGCGGCAAAGCCTTCCTCCTATTCGGGGAGCACTATCTCGGCCTCACCCTTCAGGGCGACCTCGTCCTCCGGTAGATCCAGCCCGTCCGGGCCGGCGCCGCGCCGCCGCGCCTCGAGGGCGACATGCACGACGCCGCCTTCGATCGAGTCGATGCGTCCGCTGCAGATCAGCTCGTCGCCCGCCCACACGCGCGTCGTGAAGCGCACCTTGTAACGACGGAGGTGCTGCGGCCCTCCGAACCAGTCGGAGACGGCGTGAGCAAGGTATCCGGCGTTCAACATCCCCATCGCGAAGACGGTCGGCGAGCCCTGGCTGCGGGCATACTCCTCGTCCTGGTGGATCGGGTTGTCGTCGCCCGAGGCTTCCGCGTACCGGACGAAGTCCTCTCGGCTGAGCGGCCCGTACACGAACTCCTCGAGCTCCATGCCGAGCGTGAGGGCATCGAGCGTCACGGTCTTCGGCGTCGTCATGATCCCGGGTCCTTGCTCGTCTCGATCAACGTGTAGTAGGCGCGCAACACCTCGGCCCCGTCGGCGTCGGTGAAGACGGACTCGTAGGTGACGAAGCGCATGCTGCCGCCTCGTTTCCCTTCCTTCGTGAAGTCCTTGGCGATCCGCATCGTGCCGGTGAGGACCTCACCCGCCACGGGCAAACGGTTGTAGACGAACTCCTGCTCGCCGTGGAGGACGCGGCCGTAGTCGAGGTTCGCGCCGAGGCGTCTCTCTCTCTCATCGCGCGGGACGCAGAAGATCTGCGTGACGGTGAAGGTGGGCGGAGCGACGACGTCCGGGAACCCCTGGCGGCGCGCCTCCTCCGGATCGAAGAAAACCCGGTTGTCCTCCCCCACCGCCAACGCGAAGTCGGCGACCGTCTCCCGCGTCACCGGGAGGTCGAAGGTGATCTCGCTCTCAGCCAAGAGACAGCCCCTGGTCGCCGGCGGCCTTGATCATCATCGGCATCATGCCTTCCGGGGTCGCTCCCCCCGGGAGCGCTTCACGCATCCGGGCGAGCAGCTCGTCCGGCTCCCAGCGCCCCTCCTTCGCCAGCGCCACGCCTACATCCCACGGCTTGAGGACGTTGACGACCCCGCCGTAGACGAAGAAGCACTGTCCGGTGATGTCCTGCGCCTCGTCGCTGGCGAGCGCCACGACGACCGGCGGGATGTTCGCCGGGTCCATGGCGTCGAAGCCGCCTTCGGGAGGCGGGATCTCGCCGAAGGTCTGCTCGGTGAGGCGCGTGCGTGCGTTAGGGGCGAGGCAGTTCACCGTCACGCCGTACCTGCCGAGCTCGAGCGCCGAGATGATCGTGAACGCGGCGATACCCGCCTTCGCCGCGCCGTAGTTCGTCTGTCCGACGTTGCCGAAGACGCCGGAGGGACTGGAGGTGTTGATCACCCTCGCGTTCACCTGGTTCCCGGCCTTCGACTGCTCCCGCCAATAAGCGGCGGCGTGACGCGTCGGCGCGAAGTGGCCCTTGAGATGGACCGCGATCACCGCGTCCCATTCCTTCTCGGACATGTTGACGAGCATCCGGTCGCGGATGATCCCGGCGTTGTTGACCAGGATGTCGAGGCGGCCGAACTCCGAGACCGCCTGCTTGACCATGTTCTCCGCGCCCTGGAAGTCGGCGACGTTGTCGTAGTTGGCGACCGCCTGGCCACCCGAGGCGATGATCTCGTCGGCGACGGACTGCGCCGGCGTCGTGTCTTGGCCCTCGCCGGCGGAAGAGCCGCCGATGTCGTTCACCACGATCTTGGCGCCGGCGGCGGCCAGCGCGAGCGAGTGCTCGCGGCCGATGCCGCGGCCGGCGCCGGTGACGATCGCAACCTTGCCGTCGAGCGATGGCATCCAGACCTCCCGTGTCCTCGAAACCTCGTTTGTACTGCACCAGGATCGGCGGCTTTCTTGACCGGCCGGTCAAGCGCCGGGCGAGTCTATCAACGCACCCCGCGGCCGCCGGAAAATCCGGCGAAAGTCCTTGGCAGCCCCTACCGCTGTGTTTTCATACCGGTACACGAGAAAGGAGGTGGTCCAGACTTGAGTGATAGTTCCTGCGGACCTCGTGAGGTGAACGGCTGCTAGTGGCCTGACTCACAGGTAGGTCGGATTCCGGGTTTGGGCCACAGGCGGAATCCACACCGTTTCACCGGCGCACGCCGTCCCGGCCTGGTCCTCCGGGCGTCGCACGACGAAGAGCGGCGGACGTTCAGTCGGAACGAACACGAACCGGCGCGGGGGATCCCCGCGCCGGTTTCTTTTTCGGGTCTCGGGGACGGCTCAGGCCCCGGCGTTGAGCAACCGCTCGAAGGCTTCCTCGTCGAGGATCTCGATCTTGAGTTGCTGCGCCTTGTCGTGCTTCGACCCGGGGTTCTCGCCCACGACGACGTAGTCGGTCTTCTTGCTGACGCTGGAGGTCACCTTGCCGCCGCGCTCCTCGATCGCAGCTTGCGCCTCCGAGCGCGAGAAGCCGGCGAGCGAGCCGGTGATAACGAACGTCTTGCCGGTCAGAGGCCCGTCGCTCCTACGCCGCGTCTCGACCGTGTTGACGCCGGCCGAGACGAGCTTGTCGACGACCTTGCGCGTGGCCTCCTGCGAGAAGAACGTGACCACGGCTGCCGCGACCTTCGGCCCGATGCCTTCGATCGCCTCGAGCTCGTCTTCGCTCATGGCCATCAGGGCCTCCAGCGAACCCACCTCCGACGCCAGGTCGTAGGCCGTCTTGCCTCCCACGTGGGGGATCCCGAGGCCCGTGAGCAGCGCGCCCAGCGGACGCTTCTTCGACCCTTCGATCGCGTCCATCAGCTTCGCGATCGACCTCGCGCCGAACCCCTCGAGGCCGGCGAAGCTGTCGGGGGTGAGTGAGTAGATGTCGCCGACGTCGCTCAGGTCGCCCTTGTCGATCAGCTTCTGGAGCGTCTCGTAGCCGAGGCCCTCGATGTCCATCGCCCCGCGCCCGGTGAAGTGGAAGAGACGCTCGATCCGCTGCGAGGGGCAGTCGATTCCGGTGCAACGGGCGACGGCCTCACCCTCGAGCCGCACGATGTCGGAGTCACAGTAGGGACACCTGGCGAGCATCTTCCACGGCTTAGCCGTTCGCGGCCGCTTCGCCAACACCGGCGCGACGACTTCGGGGATGACGTCGCCGGCGCGCCGTACGACCACCGTGTCGCCGGCGCGCACGTCTTTTCGCGCCACCTCGTCGGCGTTGTGGAGCGTCGCGGTGGACACGGTGACGCCGCCGACGAAGACCGGCTCGAGGACGGCATAGGGAGTGGCGGCGCCCGTCCTTCCGATGTGCACGCGGATGTCGCGCAGCAACGTGGTGCGCTCCTCCGGAGGGAACTTGTACGCGATCGCCCACCGTGGGGCCTTGGCCGTGAAGCCGAGCTCCTCCTGTTGCGCGATCGAGTCGACCTTGACGACGATCCCGTCGATCTCGTAGGGCACGTCGTGCCGGTGCTCTTGCCAGTGCGCGCAGAACTCGAAGACCTCGTCCAGCGACGCCAACCGCCGGTTCTCCGGATTCGTGCGCAGCCCCCACGACCGGATCAGCTCGAGCGCCTCGGTGTGCGACTTCGGCCGGACCCCGTCGGCGCGGCCCACGCCGTGACACACGAGCGAGAGGGTCCGCTCCTTGGTGACGTTCGGGTCCTTCTGACGTAGAGAGCCGGCGGCGGCGTTGCGCGGGTTGGCGAACGTCTTGCCGTCCGCTTCGCCGAGGCGCGCGTTCAGGGCCTCGAAGTCGTCCCTCCGCATGTAGACCTCGCCTCTGACCTCGATGAGCGAGGGAGGTTTCCCGCGGAGGCGGAGCGGGACGGCGGGGATCGTGCGGATGTTGGCGGTGATGTCCTCACCCACGCGCCCGTCGCCGCGGGTGGCGCCGCGGGCGAGCACGCCGTCCTCGTAGACGAGGTTCACGGCAACTCCGTCCATCTTCAGCTCGCACGTGAACGCCTCGACGTCGCCGATGAGGCGTTCGGCGCGCTTGCCCCAGGCACGCAGCTCGTCGAGGTCGAAAGCGTTGTCGAGCGACATCATCGGGGTCAGGTGTGGGACCGGAGCGAAGGCGTTCGACGGTGGCGCGCCGACCCGTTGCGTCGGAGAGTCCGGTGTAACGAGGTCGGGGAACCTCTCTTCGATCGCGATCAGCTCGCCGACCAGCGCGTCGTACTCGGCGTCGGCGATCTCGGGATCGTCGAGCACGTGATAGCGGTACGAGTGGTGGTCGATCTCGTCGCGGAGCCTCGCGGCGCGGCGTTTCGCCTCGCTCTTCTTCATGGCGCTCATCCTCGCAGATGGGCGCGACGAGACTGCGCCCGTCAGCGGGAGGGGCGGCGTCCCAGGAGCAAGACGCGGCGCCGGGTGAAGATCCAATCGTCGCCGTCCCGCTCGAACTCCATGCCGGTCTCGGCGCCGAACCGCTCGATGAACCGGCGGACTGCGGCGATGCGCTCCTCGGGGAACTCGCCGGGCCACATCCACTTCGATAGCCGCGACCGTTCCGAGTGCACCCGGTCGTCGACGATCTCCACTCCGGCAGCGGCCAGCACGATCCGGAAGGCGCTGAGCGGCCGCGACGTGGCGTGGCTGGGGTCACGGAGGATCTCGAGCTCGTTCATGAAAGCGAGCTGCTCGTACGACTCCGGCCCCAGCTGGTCGACGATGACGATGCGGCCCTCGTCCGACGTCACCCGGAGCATCTCCCGCAGGAGCGGAACGGGGCGGTGTACGTGATGGAGCGCCTGGGCGCTCGTCGCGAGGTCGAAGGCGCGGGCGGAGAAGGGCAGGCGGAAGCCGTCTCCCTGGACGAGGAGCAGAGCGTCGTGACGGCGCGCCTCCGTCAACATCTCGGCGGAAAGGTCGACGCCGACGAGCGTCCTGCCGTCGCCGTGAAAGAGCAACAGGAAGTTCCCGGTGCCGCAGCCGACCTCGAGGACCCTGTCTCCGGGAGACGGCTGCGCGAAGCCCGGGACGTCCAGCGCGTCGAACCTGCCGCGGGTCCTCTCTGCGAAACCCGGAGCGGCGCGCGCGAACTCCTGCCAGAGCGATTCGCGGTGATCCGGCACGCGGTTAGAAGGGCTTGGGTAGGAGGAGCTCCACGTTGCGATCCTTGTGCTCGCCGCGGCCGCTCGAGTCGTATCCCTTCTGGAAGTCGTTCGCCGCGAGCTCGCGCGAGATCGATGCCACGCGGAGCACCTCGTCCTTGCCGCCCGGGCGGATCGGCGCGGCGTGGTCGATCATCGTGCACCAGATCGACATCGTCCCGTCGCGATTGTCGACCACGTCGATGCCGCGGCTCTGACAGGCCCAGTCGATGTGCGCCGCGGTGCCGATGTCCCAGAACCCGCCACCATGCGGGCTCTGCCGCGGCTCGACGATGTTGTTGTGGGTGTGGCCGTTCACCCATGCGATCACGTTGGGATAACGGTGCAACAGCGCCTCCACCTCGTCGGCAAGGATGCGCGGAAGGTCGTTCGAGCCGGGCTCCAAGGGGTCCGGCGCCATCACCGGGTTCTCGAGCGAACGGAGCCCGTGGTGCGAGAACAGGATCACGTAACGATCGCGCCCATCCTCGTTCTGGACCTCACCGCCGTCGGCATCGAGATAGGTCCGGGACGACTCTCGCAGCCTCTCCTCGAGCCACTCGAACTGCGCGAGTCCGATCGAACCCTCGTCGTAGCCGCCGGGGTTCACCGTGTCGAGCCCGATGAGGCGGAACTTCCCGGCGTCGCGGAACCAGTACGCCGTTCCCGCGCTCCGGTTCTCCTTCTGGAAGCCGTGACCGACGGGAGTACCGGTGGTCTTGAACATCTCCTCGATGTACTCCGCCCGCGTCACGACCTTGCGCTGCGGGTCGGCCGCGACCTGTTGCACCGGAGCGGCGAGGAACGCGGCCGGGTTGTCGCGCAACGTCTGGAAGGCGTCGCACGGATTCAGCCCCGGAGGGAGCGCCTTGATCTTCGCCGGGCCGACCGCGATCGCCTCGAAGATCGGGTTGCGCGGCGCGTTCCCCTGCATGAGGCCGTCGTGGTTGCCGAAGGTCTGGAGCCACGGCATCCCGATCCCGGTAGCGCGGAACGGCTTCATCGCGGTCTCCAGCAAGCCCGGATAGTCGGGGAAGCCGTACTGCTGCTTGTACTTGTCGGCGACCTCGGGGGTCGGGTGCCAGTACTCGGGGTCGGCCCACTCCGCCGCCTGGACACCCTGGTAGGCGTCGCCGCCGGAGTTCGACGACACCATCCCGCCGCCGTCGAGCGTGTCGATGAACCACCGCAGCTCGTTCAGCTGCTCGTTGTCGATGTTGTCGCCGGTGCATACGGCGAACGAGAATCTCCTCCCCGTCACCGGCGAGCGACGGATCTTGCGGATCGCGCGGACCATCGCTTCGAGCACGTGAAGTGTCAACGCCTCCTGCGGGCGCTGCGCGCTCGAGAGCGGAACGCTCTCGCAACCGCGGCCAGGGTCGGCGAAGCGGTCCAGGAACTCGACGCGTGCCGGGCTCTGCGCATCGACGATGTGGACGTCGGTCATGTGGACGAACGAGAGAAGCGGGACCGCGGCTCGAGCCTTCGAGCGCTTGTTGCCGCCGAGGTCGTCGCGGCGCATGTGCCGCTCGCCCGGCCCCTCGGCGAGGCGGAAATAGGCGCCGACCGTCCCCTCCTGCAGCTTGGCGCCCCGCACGATCGTGCGGCCAAGCGTCGTGAGATCCGCGGGGCGCGCCCCCGCTTCCAGATGCGCCCACCAGGGCAGGGCCGCCGCGGCGCCCGCCGCTCCCGTGCGCGCGATGAACTTCCGTCTCGAGATCGCCATGCCCGAGCGTTCGCCACCGCCGCCGCCCCTCCTGTTCGGGTCAGCGCGTTTCGACGATGACGCCTCCGCCTAGGAGCTCCTCGGGATTCACCGGGTCGTAGAACGCCGCGCTCTGCCCCGGCGCGACCGCGTCGGCGTCACCCAGTAGCTCGATGTCCACGCGCCCGCCGCCGAGCGGGGCGAGCCGTGCGAGAGCCGTATCGCCGTGGGCTCGGTGCTGCACCAGCACGTCGATCGGGCCGGCGGGCGGCGCGACGGTGAACGACACCTCCTCGGCAACGAAACCGCGGCACCGGAGGGCTTCGCGGTCGCCGATCGTCAGCGTGTTGGTGCCCGCGTCGACCGCCGTGACGAACACCGGCCGCCCGAGGGACACGCCGACGCCCCTCCGCTGTCCGACCGTGTAGCGGGCGATCCCGCGATGGCTGCCCACGACCCGCCCGTCGCCGTCGACGATCGGGCCGGGACGCGCTGCCGGGGCGAGGTGCTCGTCGACGTAGGCGTCGAGGTCTCCCCCGCGGACGAAGCAGATCTCCTGGCTATCGGGCTTCGTCGCGGTACGGAGGCCGAGGTCGCCGGCGATGCGCCGCGTCTCCGACTTCTGCATGTCGCCGACGGGAAACCGGACATGGCGAAGATCCTCCGGCCCTAGCATCCACAGTACGTAGGACTGGTCCTTGGCCGGGTCCGCCCCGCGGAAGAGGCGGTGCGCCCCCCGTTCGTGGACGACGCGGGCGTAGTGGCCGGTAGCCAGCACGTCGGCGCCGAGCGCCCGCGCCCGCTCCAAGAGGGTCCCGAACTTGATCCACTGGTTGCACCGCACGCACGGGTTGGGCGTCCTGCCGGTCTGGTAGTCGTCGTGGAAGTTGCGCACGACGGTGGCGTGGAAGCGGTCCGCGTAGTTGTGCACGTAGAAAGGGATGCCGAGGACATCTGCGACGCGCCGCGCGTCGGTCGCCGCGCCGACGCTGCAGCACCCGGAGGCGTTGTTCGTCTCGTCGCCGCGCCAGAGCTTCAACATGATGCCGGTGACGTCGAAGCCCTCTTCGACGAGAAGGGCTGCGGCCACGGAGGAATCGACTCCCCCCGACATGGCGACGACCGCCTTACCGCGCGCCATCAGGCGGCCCGCCTGGCGGTATCGACGATGCCGGGCAGTGCCGACAGGACCGCGTCGACGTCTGCGTCGGTCGAGGTGCGGCCGAGCGAGAACCTGAGACTCCCGATCGCGAGCTCGCGCGGGACCCCCATGGCGAGCAGCACGTGGGAGGGGTCGAGCGCTCCGGACGAGCACGCCGAGCCGGACGAGCACGCGATGCCGGCGCCGTCGAGCAGCAGCAAGAGCGTCTCCCCCTCGGTTCCCGGCACGCACACGTTCAGGTTCCCGGCGACGCGCTGCTCGAGCGATCCGTTCACGACGACGTCGGGCGCGCACCCGCGGATCCCGTCGAGCAATCGGTCGCGGAGCCTCCGGAGGCGTTCTCCCTCGCTCTCGACCTCCGCCGCGGCGACCGCGGCGGCCGCGCCGAAGCCGGCGATGCCGGCGGTGTTCAACGTGCCGGATCGAAGGCCGCGCTCCTGCCCGCCGCCGTGCACGATCGCCTCGACCGGGACACCCGACCGCACGTAGAGCGCGCCGACGCCCTTCGGGCCGCCGATCTTG
>DATLFS010000074.1:0-15597 GCA_035540935.1 Actinomycetota bacterium | reverse complement strand
TCCTCGAGCGGCTCGAGCTCCCGCCCGACGCCGGTGTCCGGCGCGCCGCCGAAGGCGTGCGATCGACGCCGGTCAACGTCGTGACGCCTCCCGAGCGGGGGAAGTGGAAGCGGGAGAATCCGCAGGAGATCGCCCGCATCGAACCGCTGATCGAAAGCGAGATGAAGCGGATGGGCTATCTCTCGTGAAGACCACGGTTCACGAGCTCGACACCGACGGGAAGCCGTTCACGGACGTGACCCCTCTCCTGCGTTATTTCGCCGCGGAGGCAGGCGGCGACGGCCTCGTCCACGCGTTCGTGCCGCACGCGACGGCGGGCCTCGCGCTGATAGAGACCGGCTCGGGGACGGAGGAGGATCTCGCCTCCGTGATCGACGGGGTGATGCCGCCCGACGACCGGTGGCGTCACTCGCACGGCTCCCGTGGTCACGGCCGCGACCATGTCCTGCCGGCGTGGTTGACGCCCAGCGTGGTCGTGCCGGTGCTCGGCGGCGCCCCCGCTCTCGGTACGTGGCAGAGCCTCGTCCTGGTCGACACGAACCGCGACAACCCGCGGCGCTCGCTGCGTCTGTCGTTCGTGTCCGGCTGACCGGTCAGGCGCGGTCGGTCGAGGTCTCGAGCCGGTAGCCCATGCGGCGAACGGTGGTGATCCGCCTGTCCCCGAGCTTCTTCCGCAGATAGCCGACGTAGACGTCGACGATGTTCGAGCCGGGGTCGTAGTCGTATCCCCACACGTGGCTGAGCAGCTGCTCCCGGCTCAGGACCTGCCCGGGGTGACGGAACAGTGTCTCCGCGAGGGCGAACTCCCGAGCCGTCAGCTCCACGACCTTCTCGCCGACACGCGCGCGACGCGTCCGCAGGTCGAGCACGGCGTCGCCCGCCTTGAGCAGGGTCTCCTCCGGCGCGCCGCGCCCCCGCAGGCGCGCCCGCACCCTGGCGAGGAGCTCCTCGAACTTGAAGGGTTTGGTGACGTAATCGTCCGCGCCACCCTCGAGGCCTGCGACGGTGTCGCCGACCCCGTCGCGCGCCGTGAGGATGATCACGGGCAGCGTCCTGTCCACCGCCCGTAGCTGGTCGAGGACCTCGAAGCCGTCCTTCATCGGCAGGCCGATGTCGAGGATCAGGAGGTCGAACTCGCCCGACTGCGCCATCTCGAGCGCCGTCACTCCATCGCCCGCGACGGCCGTCGTGAAGCCGTTCGCGCTCAAGCCCTTCTCGATGAACGAGGCGATCCGGTCTTCGTCTTCGGCGATGAGTATGCGTTTCAAATCCTCACTCCTTCTCGTAGCTCATTCTCCTGCGGATCCGCGGGGATGACGATCGTGAAGGTCGAGCCGGATCCCGGACGGCTCCATAGCTCGACACGTCCGCCGTGCGACTCCGCGATCGCCTGCACGATCGACAGCCCGAGTCCCGCACCTTCGCTGCGGCGTTTGCCGTTACGGCCGCGCGCGAACCGCTGGAAGATGCGCTCGTGATCGTCCGGGTCGATGCCCGGTCCCGTGTCCGTCACCCAGAGACGTGCGACCCCATGCTCCAGCGAGGATCCCAGAAGGATGACGTCGCCCTCGCTCGTGTGTTGCGACGCGTTCTGTGCGAGCTGCATCAGCGCTTGGGTCAGACGCTGGCGGTCGCCGACGATGCGCCCCGTTCCCGTGGACTCGAGTCGCCACCTGCGGTCGGCGAGCGCTTGGGCCTTCGAGAGAACCTCGTTCGTGAGGGCCTCCAGGTCGACGACCTCCGACCTCAGGAAGTCCTGCTGCTCCGCCTTCGCGAGTACCAGGAGCTCGTCGACGATGCGGTTCATGCGATCCAGCTCGTCGAGCACGAGTGCTATCGTCTCGCGCCTCTCTGCGGGGTCGTCTCCCATGACTTCGAGGTGGCCCCGAACGATCGTTATCGGAGTGCGCAGCTCGTGCCCCGCGTCGTCGACGAAGCGGCGCTGCGTTAGAAAGGCGGTCTCGAGCCGGTCCAGCATCTCGTTGAACGTGCGCGCGAGACGGGCGATCTCGTCGTTGCCGTTCACCGGGATGCGCCGCGTGAGGTCGCTCTCGGAGATGTTGCGCGCCGCATTCGTGACGAGGTTGACCGGCCCGATGATGCGCCGAGCCACGCCGACCGCGAGCAACGCGCCCACGAGGAGCATGCCGGCGCTCGCACCGGTCGACACGCCGATCACCGCGTCGACCTCGGCAGCTTCGCGGTCGCGGAAGATCGCGACGACGAAGACACCTCGGCTGCGTTCCCCGGCGAGCAGAGGGACGGCGAGATACTCGACGCGGCCGGCGGCCGTCTGGGTTCGCCCCCGTTCCGACGTCTCGATTCTGCTCCAGCGCGCCGCCAGGCGCTCATCGCGATCGAGGCGCAGGGGAGGGTCCCGGCGCGATCGGAGGTAGGGCGCGCCGTCGACGAAAGTGATCATGGTCTCGTTCGCGCTCGGGATATTGCGCCTCAGGAAGACGTCGAAGATCGCGCGCACGTCGCCCCGGAAGGGCCTGCCGGTCTCGGGGTCGTTCCCGCGTGCGAGGCGCCGAAGCTCTTGCGCTTCCTGCGTCAACTCCGCGTCGATGCGGCGATCCAGCCGCGCCAGCAAGACCTCGCGTTCGAGCAGGATGGACGCGCCGGTCGCCAGGGCCAGGATGAGCACGTATCCGCCGAGCAACCGGAGCGTGATGCTCGACGTCATGCGCCGGACGCGCGTCGGAGCGTCAGTCGTCGTCATCGTCGTCGTCGTCATCACCGTCGTCATCGCCGGCGGGAGGAGGGGGAGCGGGGGCCACGACCGGAGCGCCGGCGTCGGGGGCAGGCCGCTCCTTCTTCGTGAGCGGCCTGCGCTTCCTCGGTCGCTCCTTTTTCTCCGGGCGGGGCGTCGCGACGTCGAGGTCGATCGGCTCCACCACGGTGGTCGGGGGGCGCCGGATCCCCTCGTAGGTGGCGACTCCGGCGATGACGCCCGCGACGAGAGCGAGGAGGACGAGAAGGGCGAGGCGCAGGTGAGTCATGCCGGGAGGGTCTCACTCGGCGCTCAACGTCTCATGAGAGCTTCATTAGAAAAGTCTCATCCTCCGGCACCGACCGTGAACGTGGTCTCATCGCCGGTTCACGAACGCCTAATCGTCGCTGCCTAACTTCCTCGGTGACGGAACGAAGCCGAGAGAGAAGGAGGAGACATGAACATCATCGGCCGGATGGCGGTCATGTTCGCAGCGGCACTGCTGGGCCTCGGGGCCACGATCGCCATCCTGAGTGGCGAAAGCGGCGGCCCTTCGGAGGCGATCCGCCTGAGCAGCGAGGACGATCGCGACAAGATCGTCCGCCGCGCCGACGACGACGGTGAGGTGAAGGCGGTCGAGGTCGACGAGGGCGACGGGGACAACACCCGCGGCGACGACGGGACCGGCGGCGCCAACAACACCGGCGACGGCGACAAGACCCGGGGCAACGACGGCACGGCCGGCGGCGACAACACCGGCGACGGCGACGCCACGAACGGCAACGACGGCACCGGGGGCGGCGACAACACCGGCGACGGCGACGCCACCTGGGGCAACGACGGCACCGGCGGCGGAGCGAACACCGGCGGCGGCTACACGGGCGGCGGCGACTCGGGTGGAGGCACCACCGGATAGCGCGTACCCGCTCGACGAGCATCCGCGGCGCGCCCCTCGAGGGGCGCGCCGCTCGCGTTGTGGAGGCGCGTGGGACGCGGGCGCGCCGGTCGTCGGCGGAGGGGATGCCAGCGGCGCGCCGCGGCGACCGCCAGGGCGGCCGCGACGTCACGTGCTTGAGCGCCGCGATGGGCGAGCCCGCCCAGGTCGCGCCCGGTCGGCGCATGGAAGAGGTCGAGCAGGACGTCCGCGGTCCGCAAGCCCGCCTCCTCCGCCGCGATCGTCATGCCGACCTCGACCCCGAAGCCGCCGGCGAACGGCAAGAGCCACGGAAGGACGTCCCCCCGGATCGCCCGCTGTCCCGACAGCGGTTGCGCCGGTGCGGTCCCGGTCAGGCGCCGCAGCCCGAAGCGCGCCAGCCGTACGACGATCCCGAAACCGGACGCCCCCGGCTGCCGGGGGAGCCGCGCCACCGTCACGTCGGCTCGCCCGCCGCTGATCGGGCCGGCGAGCCGCGACAGGTGGACGGCGGAGTCGCCGAGGTCGGCGTCGCCCAGCAGGACGATGTCCGGGCGCCGTGGGCGAGCGAGGAGAGACCGCGCTCCCGCCGTGAGCGCCTGTCCTTTGCCGGCGTTGCGCTCGAGCCGGATCACCCATGCTCCGGCGCGCCGTGCCTCCGCCGCCGTCCCGTCCGAGGAGCCGTCGTCCACGACCAGGACCTCGTCGACGACGCGCGACGCGAGCACCGCCGCCACCGTGCGGCCGATGCGTTCCTCCTCCTCGTAGGCGGCGATCAGGCAGACGACCCCAGCGTGGTCGGACATGTCGAAGCGACGCCGGTGCCACCCGCGAGGTTGCCCGCGTGCGGCGGAGCAGTGGAGGTGAGAAAGTGAGGGGGCAGTACCGACCGGAAGGAGGTACGCATGGACCGTCGCCCATCAGGGGGAGACGCTTTCGAGGCCGATGTGCCGGAGGCCGACGCTTTGGAGCAGAAGCTACCGGTCGACGCGGACCGCGATAGCGAGGACGACTCGCGCCGGATCAGGATCGCTCCCGACGTGCCGGAGGCCGACGCGCTCGAGCAGGCGCGCGACGCGGACCTAGACGACGAGAGCCGCTGACCCGTCAGTAACGGAAGACTGCCCCCAGCTGGTCGGGGCACGGCATGTCGGGGTCGTCCACGACGTAGACCTCACCTGCATGGAGCAGGGTCTGCCGCGCCGCGAGATCGATGAGGTCGGTGCCTTCGTCGTCTCCGACCGAGACGAGACGGCGCGCCTCGGCATCGTAGCGGCCGGAAGTCCGCGCCCCCCGCCGTACGAAGAGGGCGTCGACCCTTCCCTCGTGGGCTGCGACGAGGATGTCGGCGAGGTCGCAGGAGGAGGTGCCGTTCGACTGCCCGTTGCCGTACCGCTCCTTCGCCGCCTCGAGGTCCTTCCGAAGCTCGGCCTCGACCACCGGCAGCGCCCGCTCGTGTAGCTCGGCCGCGCTCACGCGGTCGGGATTGCCGTCGACTCCTTCCTCGAGGACGTGGGCGTAACGGCTGGCCTGGCGGAACAGCGGTTGCAGGTAGTCGACCGACGCCAGGACGAGCGGCGCGCTCTCGTTCCGCAGGACGTCGGAGAGGCCGCGGTCGACGGCCTGGAAGTAGCGCAGCACCTCGTTCTTCACGTCCTCGGCACCCTGCCCGTGCCCGTGGAATATCTGCCGGCCGCGGTTGGGCCCGCCGTGACCGCCGCGATGCTGAAGGTTCCCGTCGCGCCGCTCGAAGTCGTCGTAGCGCAGCGCCTCCGCGAGGTCTTTCGGGATGTCGAGGTGATCGGTGTCGAGTTCTTCGACGCCGTAGCGCGTTGCGCGAAGAAGGCGCAGAGCGTTGCGGCTGACGGCGAGGATGAAGAAGTGGCCTTCCGCTCCGAGCGCCGGGAGCAACGGAGTCACCTGGAAGACGTCGTCCACCACGACGAGCTCGTCCACCTCGAACGGCAGGCGGTAGTGACGGCTGAAGCCCGGCGCGAGGAACAGGGCGAGACCATCCAGCTGGTGGCGCCAGAACGTCCCGTCGCCCAGGAGAGCGGTCGCGGGCTCGAGGATCTCCTCCACCTGCGGACGCCGCAGACCTCGCGCCGTCAGACGTTCGAACGCTTCGTTGACGAGGTTCTTCAGGCGGACCGTGTCGAGCTCCGTCTCCGGCCCCAGGCGATGCGTCGGCATGTAGATCGACACGGCCGGGTCCGGTGCCTCGTCTACCAGAGATCGCAGCTCGTCACGGTCGACGAGCTCGAAGTTCGTGGCCATCCGCCCTCCTAGAACTCTTGTGGCGTGGTCCAGTCCACCTTCCCCGACACTTCTGCGAGAAAACGGGACGAGGGAAACCTACAGCGGGCGCGAGCCTCGCAGGCGTGCGATGCCGAAGCGGTCGCGGCCGGCCGCGCCGGCAACCCGGGCTCGGAGAGACGGAGCGGGATAGCGGCGGTCGTAGTCGAGGAGTGAAAGCTCGTCACCGGCGATCGCTTCGAAGACCTCGACGTGGAACGGCGGCATCTCTTCCTCCCACGACCGCGTCCGCTTTATCTCGCCCTTCATCACGTTCGGGTTGTAGCGCCTTGCCCGGTCGAGGATCGCGTCACGCGCCCTCTCGGTGTAATTGAGCATCTCCGGATCGAACGCGAGCTCGAGGAACGCACACAATCGTTTCGCGTGTTCTTCGGCATCCTCGACCATGTCCTCGTATCGCAGCTCGAGGTAGCGCTCGCCCAGTGGACGGCCGTCGTCGATGCCGGCCCTGACCCGCCGCGCCCAGAGGCGCGCCGCGCCTCCGACGGTGCGGGGGCCGAAGGGCACGTCGGCGTAGGACAGGGCGACGTTGCGTCCGTCGCGGACCAGGTGGACGAACCGCGCATCGGGAAAGAGACGGGATAGCAGCGGGATGTGCTCGACGTAGCGCGGCGTCTTGTCGCCCCAGCGGCGGCCGCCGTGCAGGCGCATGTAGGCGCGGTAAACGGCCGTGACGGCTTCGGCGTACGGCGCGTGCTCGCCCGCGTCGATCTCGTGCCGGACCGCTTCGAGGGGAAGGTCCCACGTGCGGAACTGCTTGTGCGACCCGAGGGCCTGGAGGAAACCTTCCACCTCCACCGTGTCGCCCCGGTAGAGCTCGACGACGAAGCGCGACTCCGGCGGCACCGCCACCTCCGGGTGCGCGTTCAGCATCAAGCGCAGCAGCGTCGTCCCCGAACGGGCGGATCCAACGATGAAGAAAGGTGCGTTCACGAGAACTAGAGGTAGCCGAGGTCGCGCAGGTGCTGCTCTACGACCGCCTCTTCCGACTCCGTCATGCCGGACGATCCCGACCCTGCCGAACCGGATACCCGATCGACGAATTCCTCCAGCGCGCGTGCGACCTCCGGATGCCTGGCGATCACGTTGCGTTTCTCGTCGGGAGGCGCTCCGCCGTTCAGCCGGTAGAGGACGGACCTGTCACCGCGCTTCAACAGCTTCCAATCGGGGGTGCGGGCGGCGACGATGCGATCGCCTTCGAGCTTCACGCCCACCGCCTCCATGTACGCCGGCTCATCCGGGAGCGATCGCCCCTCCAGCAGTGGGCGGAGGCTCCGACCGTCGATCGGCGATGGAACCGCCACGCCGCAGAGCTCGGCGAGCGTCGGGAAGACGTCGACGTGACGTACCTGTCCGTCGATCCGCGTCTGGGGGACGCCTGGTCCGGCCACGATCAGTGGGACGCGTACGAGGTGCTCCCACAAGGCGAAGCCGTGACCGAGTTGCAGCGACGCGAACTTCTGGTCGAGGTAGGGGAACCAGCGCGCCAGCTTGAGCTTCTTCCGCGACTTGGTAGCGGCGCGCTGCAGCTTCTGGCCGAGACGGCTGTTCGCGTACTCCTCACCGTGGTCGCCCGTCAGCACGACGATCGTGTCGTCGCCGGCCGCTTCGATGATCGGCGCGAGCTGCTCGTCCGACATCTGGACCATCGCCTCGTAGCCGGCGCGGTCCCAGCGTCTCACGTAGTCGGGGGCCGGCCGGTAGGGCCGGTGCACCTCCCAGGTGTGCAACAACAACAGCCAGGGACGGCGATAGGAGGCGATGCGCTCGAGGATCTCGTCGCGCCAGACGAAAGGCTTCACTTTGTAGCCGGGTCGGTGGCGCGCGTCGCCGAAGCCCCGCAGTACGCCGGTTTCGGGCACCAGCGGCCCGGTGACCTCCGCGTGCGTCTCGTATCCCGCGGCACCGAACGCTTCCGCCATCGTCGTCACCTCGTCGGCGAGGCGGTACCCCTGGAGCCCCCGGACGCCGTGCCGCGGGGGGTAGCACCCGGTGAGCATCGAGGAGAAAGAGGGCGTCGTCGAGGTCGTGGTGGAGACGCACTGTCGGAAGACGGCCCCGCGGCCGCCGAGGGCGTCGAAGTTCGGTGTCGGAACGTGGTCCCCGTATAGGGCGTCCGCTCGCAACGAGTCGATCGCTACGAACAGTACGTTCGGCGCGCTCACGCAACCTCCGTGTAGGGGCGGATTCGCCGGTGCCGCGAGGCACCGGCGGATCATCCTACCGGCCTCGCTCCGCGCCCGAACCGGCTGGCGTAGCCTCTGCCGATGCTTCCCGGCCTCCCTTGCGTTGACATCCTCGGCGTGCCGGTGGCCCGCCTGCGGCGCGCCGAAGCTCTCGATGCGGTGGAACGCGCCGCGGAGGAGATGCCGCCCGCCCTGGTCGTCTACGCGAACGCCCACACGATCAACGTCGCCTGCGCCGACCCCGCGTACCTGGCCCTGCTGCGCGATCGAACCGCGGTGATCCTGAACGATGGGTCGGGCGTCGCGATCGCCGGCCGCCTTGCGGGCGCGCCCTTCTACGAGAACCTGAACGGAACGGACTTCAACCCGTCGATCCTCGGTATCGCGGCCCGGCGAGGGTGGCCCGTCTTCTTCATCGGAGCCGCGCCCGGCGTTGCCGACAGGGCTGCCGCGATCCTCGTCGACCGCATCCCGGGCCTCGACGTCGTAGGGATCGCCGACGGATACGCGGGCGCTGCGTCCGAAGAGAGCCTCGTAGCGCGCGTCCGGGACGCAGGCGCGCAGGTAGTGATGGTCGGCATGGGGAACCCCCTTCAGGAGGAATGGCTCGACCGCAACCTGGTTCGAACCGGCGCGCGCCTCGGCGTCGGTGTCGGCGCGTTCTTCGATTTCACGGCGGGCGAGAAGCCGCGCGCCCCGGAGTGGCTCATCCGCCTGGGCCTCGAGTGGGTGCACCGGCTGCTGGTGGAGCCGCGCCGGCTGTGGCGGCGGTATGTCGTGGGAAACCCACTCTTCCTCGCGCGCATCCTGAGACGACGGCCGCGGCCGGCCGTCACTTCCTAGACCCCGAGCGGCAGGATCCCCAGGTCCCGGACGATCAGGTAGTTGCTCGGCGGCCAATGGGTACCGCCGCCGTCACTTCGCACGGCCGACAGCGTGAGCGTGCGGACGCGTTGCCCGTTCACTTCCTGCTCGGGACCGACGTCCACGATCCCGAACCCGGAGCCCTTGGCGCGCTTCACGAGGATGTCCTGGTCCACACCCTCCGACCACTTGTTCTGCTCGGTTCCGGCGCTCTGGAACTCGAGCACCCGCGGCAGCGTCGACGGGATGTTCTTCTGCGGGTACTCGTGGATACGGTGACCGTGCGCGTCACCCGACACGATCAGAACGGCGGCGTCGAGCGAGCCGAAGAAGTCGATCAGCTCCGACCACTCCGCCGTGTACGTGCGGCGCCACGACGCCGGCGAGAAGTCGCTCCCGAACGCCATCGGCGAGCACACGACGAGGAGCCCTACCTCTCCTGAGTCGACCGCGGCGCGCATGCGCTCCTTGAGCCAGCGCTTCTGCGCTTCCCCCAGGCGCGTTCGCTTCTCCGGAGGGTCGATCTTGCCGCTGGAGTAGCGCCTGCAATCCAGGACGAAGAACTGCACGTCCCCTGAGCGGAACTCGAAGTAGTCGTTGACCGGGTTCGCTTGCATGGCTCCGTGAGCACCGACGGTGAAGCTCCTCATCGTCCGGCTGTCGGCCGCGTCGCCTCCGTACTCCTCGTCGTCCCGAGTCAGCAGGACCGGTACGGACCGCGCCATCAGAGCGAAGTGCGGGTCGAGCATCATGCGGGTCCAATGGTCCTGGTAGCAGTCCGGCGCGTGCGCCACGGCCCGGTTCGACACGTAGCCCAGGTCGCCCTGATGGATGTAGAAGTCCGGAAGCCGCTTCGCCGCCTCTTCGAAAGAACGGTGCGGCGCGCCGTTCCAGCGAGAGCAAGAGCCGAACGCGAAGCGCAACGGGAGGCCGGCCGCCGGAGGCATGCGGAAGGAGGAGGTGGGTCCGATCACTTCGTGCGCGCCCCGCCGCGCGACCGCGCGCCAGTACACGGTGGTTCCCACCGCGAAGAACGAGACGTCGAGAGCGGCCTTCGTCGTCCCGGCGCGAGCGCCGGTGTGCCCCGCGGCCACCGTAGTGACGGACTGCGTCAGCGTCGGCTCCGGCCCGTACTGGATGTCGACACGGGCGGGAACCGCGGTCTTCACGACCGCCCGCGCCGTCGTGCCCACGACCGGGGACGCGAACGCATAGGTGATCGCGGGGCTCGTCGGCCGCCGCCTCTGCCCCGACCACGCCACCACCTCCGACACGCGGAAGGTCGAGCCGCGGCCGTCCTGCGCGTGCGCGAAGAGGAGACCGAAAGCGCCTCTCCCCACGAGCGCCGTCCTCGACGCGTCGGTCGCGGAGACGAGCCACCGGGACGGCTCTGGGTTCCCATCCGGCCACGCCTTCGCCCGGAGGTTGACGGGTCCACCGCCCTTGACCTGCAACCTCACGTGGTACTTCGCCGCCGGGGCATAGGGGAGGGTGGCCTTGCCGAGGACCCGCTCGCCGTGGTGTCCGCAGCGGACGACGCGCAACGTGTTCCCGGAGGTGAGGTAGCAGGCGTAGTAATCCGCGTAACCCTGAGCACGCCCGACGACCCCGAACCGTGCGGTCGGATTGCTGCGCGAGATCGTGGCCCGCAGGTCGATCGAGGAGACGTCGTGGTCGAGCACCAGGACCGGGTTCGGCCGGTAGCTCATGTTCGTCTCGGAGGCGGGGAGGCGGTAGATGCCCTTCCCGCCCTTCACCGCCCAGTGGCGCCCGTACCGCTGGTTTAGCCACGGCGCCCCCCAGCCGGAGCGGTCGCGCCCGCGGAAACGCTCGTGGAACAGTGGGCGCGCGGCGCTCCGGGGGCGCTTCGCCCGCGCCGCCACCGCGCCCACCAGCGTTCCTGCCGCACCCGCGAGAGCCCTGAGCAGGAAGTTCCTTCGTGTGTTCAGCACCGCCCGCCGTTCTTTCGTAACGCCCGCTCGTCCCGGCCAGTCTAGTCACGCAGCGTCGTCGCGCCACCCCCCTCCGTGGGTTCCGCGCCCCCCAACCGGCCGGGGGCGCTGCGTTACCCTCGCCCCCGTATGAACGACCGACCTGTTGCAGGTTCCTGTTTCGTCATCGCCACCAGGAACCGGCCGGACGACCTTCTGAGAACCATCGAGAGCCTGGTCGCGCAGACCGTCCTCCCGACGGAGCTGTGCATCGTGGATTCTTCCGACGAGACGCCGACGCGTGAGCAGATCGAGAAGCTCTGCGCGGACGCCGGGGTTCGCTTGGATTACTTCCACCCGGCGCCCCGCGGCCTCACGGTTCAGCGGAACGCGGGGATCGACCGCACCTCCGGCGATCCCGTATTCCTGATCGACGACGACGTGGAGATGGCTCCGGACTGCCACGAGCGGGTGCTCGAGGAGTACGAGCGCTGGGGCGAGGATCTAGGCGGCGTTCGTGCGACACCCGTCCGCCCGGCGCGCCCGAGCCGGGGGACGATCCTGTACCGGAAGCTCTTCGGCATCGGCGGCTGGTGGCCGGAGAACTCCGGGAAGATCCGCGCCGGGTTCTACGCGGAGGGCATCTCCGAGGCGGCCGGTGTGCGGAAGGTCGAGTACTTCAACGGCTGGTTCATGTCCTACCGGAGGCAGGTGTTCGAGCACGAGCGGTTCGACGAGGCACTCGCCGGCTACGGCTACAAGGAGGACATCGACTTCTCCTATCGCGTCAGCCGCCGCTGGACGCTGGTGCAGACGCCTCGGGCGCGCTGCGATCACCTGAAGGCGCCGTCGGCGCGGCTCAACTCGCACAACCTCCAGCGCATGAACCTCGCCAACCAGTTCTACCTGCACCGGAAGCTCATGCCGCAGGACCTGCGTCACCGCGCGGCGCTCTGGTGGGCGCTCCTCGGGCTGTTCATCATCAACCTGGGCAAGGCATTGCAGACGCGGGACACCGGACTGGTCACCGGCCTGGTGGCGGGGGCCGCCGAGCAGGCGCGGGGTGCAGGGCTCATCGATCCGGCGCAGGAAGCGCGACGAGCATGACATTCGAAGCGACGGCGGAGGGCGCCAAGAAGCGCGATTACTGGTGGACGGTCCTCGCGACCGACCCCATCGCCCTTCCGGCCGCGCGCGTTCTCGCGCGGCGCCGCTGGCTCACTCCGGATCAGGTGACCGCGTTGGCGCTGGTCGCCGGTCTCGCAGCGGGCGTCTGCTTCGCGACGGCCACGCGCGAGGGGCTGATCGCCGGCGGGCTCGTCTTCTACCTCGCCTTCATCCTCGACTGCGTCGACGGGAAGCTGGCGCGGGCCCTCTCCGTGACGTCGCCGCGCGGCGAGGCACTGGATCACCTGGCCGACGGGGGGAGGAGAGCGAGCGCTGGCCTTGGTCTCATCGTCTACCTGTGGCGGACCGAGCAGGGCGTGCTGTGGGGGGCGGTGTACGCGGTGCTCGCCTACTTCTTCCTCGAGATCTCGGGCGCGGAGCGGGGTCCCGCGTCGGGCGGCGCGGCCGGACGCCTCTCGCGGGCCCTGGCGCGCCGCCGCCTCCTGCCGACGCCCGGCATGCCCGACGTGCAGGCGATCGTGTTCATCCTCGGACCTCTCTCCGGCTACGTGGTGGCGGGCCTCGGCATCGGCATCGCGATGGTCTCGGCCGCCATCCTGCTCACCGTCTATCGAAGGCTCAGGTGAATCCATCCATGCGAAAGGTGCTCTTGCTCGGCCTCGACGGCGCCACCTATTCCGTGCTCGACCCGGCGTTCGAGGCGGGGCGGATGCCGAACCTGAAACGACTCCTCGACCGCTCCGCCTCCGGGCTGCTGACCTCGACGGTGCCGCCCTACACACCGCCCGGCTGGACCTCGATCTTCACCGGCGTCAATCCGGGCGTTCACGGGATCTTCGGCTTCACGGTCGGGAACGTGCAGCGTGCCGCCGGGTTCGTGCGCCTCGACCGCGTCGCGGCGCCGGCCCTGTGGAACGTGGCGAACGCGCAGGGGAAGCAGACGGGCCTCTTCAACATCCCGATGACGTGGCCTGCGCCGGCGGTCGACGGCTTCGCCGTCTCGGGGATGCTCACGCCCGAGGGCGGCGGGCAGACCCCGGACAACTTCACGCATCCGGCAGATCTCGGCGCGCGCTTGGGCGAGGTCTCCGGCCGCTACGAGATCGACATCGAGGTCGACTACGCCGAGGACTGGAAGTCGACCGCGATCATCGAGCGCCTGTCGCGCAACCTCGCCGCCAAGCGCGCGGGTCTGAGGCATCTCCTCGAGACTCACGACGTGCCGATCCTGTTCGCGGTGCTGGAACACCCCGACCGGCTCATGCACGTCCACTACAAGTACCTAGACCCCAGGGAAGAGCACTTCGGACGACCGGAGGCCGCGCCGATCCGCGAGCGCGCGTGGGCGTTCTTCGACGAGATGGACGAGGTCGTCGGGGATCTCGTCGCCTGGGCGGGGGACGACGGCTGGATCGTGACGATGTCCGACCACGGCTTCGGGCCGAAGAACCGCAGCGTGAACGTCAACGTCGCCCTGCGCGAGTGGGGTCTCCTGTCGGTTGGAGGTGCCGGCGCCGTGACGCGCTCGGCGGGGGTCCGGAAGCTGGCGCGGCGCGCCAAGAAGGTGCTCCCCAAGAAGGTGTGGCAGCGCGCGAAGGGTGCCGCCCAAGCGTCGATCGACTGGTCGCGCACGAAGGCATTCTCGTCGCCGATCCCGCAGCAGGGCATCTACGTGAACCTCCAGGGACGAGAGCCCCACGGGATCGTCCCGCAGTCGGAGTACGAGTCCGTGCGCGACGAGATCATCGAGCGGTTCTCGTCGCTCGTCGATCCGGACGACGGCGCGCCGGTGGTCGACCGCATCCTGAAGCGTGAGGAGGTGATGGACGGGCCGCAGGCGGTGCATGCGCCCGATCTCTTTCCGATCTGCCGCGCCTACTCCTACGAGCTGTCGGATGGGCTCTACTCGCCGGGGATCTTCGACGACTACAGGTCGCTCCCACGGGGCTTCCACCACATGGACGGGATCTTCGGGATCGCCGGTCCGGGGGTGACTCCCGCGTCCGGGCTCCGTGCGCACCTGTACGACATCGCGCCGACGGCGCTGTACCTGGCCGGGTGCACCCTTCCCGACGGGCTCGACGGCAAGGTGCTCACCGACGTCCTTCCGGCGGGTCTCCTCCAGGAGGCGCCCGTGAGGGTCGAGGCGATGGACCTGCCCGCGGCGGGCGAGGGAGCGGAAGCGGCGGCCTACACCGAGGAGGAGGAAGCCCAGATCGAGGAGTCCCTGCGCAACCTGGGTTACCTGTAACGCCCCTCGGAGTTTCGGCGTCCGAGCAGAGGGGCAATCCACGCAGCGGGTTCCATGCGAATCCTGCGGGATGACTCCACGGAGTCGTGCAAGGTCGTCATCGGATGGAAGGGGGAGGCATGGCAACGAGAGCTAGCGGAACCAGAGCCACGGCCGGGAGGACTCCGGCGCAGATGTTCGCCCTGGTCTTCGGGATCGTGTACCTGCTGATCGGGATCGCAGGGTTCGCCGTCACCGGCTTCGACGACTTCGCGTCGAACACCGACGAGAAGCTCATCCTCTTCCCGGTCAACCCGCTGCACAACATCGTGCACCTCGCGCTGGGCGCCATCTGGATCGGTGCTGCCTCGAAGCACAGCAGCGCCAAGAGCGTGAACATGCTCCTGGGTGTCGTTCTCTTCGTGGTCTTCCTGCTGGGACTGGCGGGGGTTCTCGACTTCCTCAACATCGAGGATGCCGGAAGCGCCGACAACTACCTCCACCTGGCGACCGCAGCGCTCTCGATCTACTTCGGAAGCGCAGGCGCCGAGGGACCGGCAACGCGGGGGACGGCTACGACCTGATCCTCACGTCTCACGAGAGAGGGCCCGCCGACGCGGGCCCTCTTTTTCGTGCGGGGGGTCAGGCGGAGTGGGCGGCGTCGACGTCGTCGACGGCGAAGATCATCTCGGTCTCGCCGGCGCCCCGCCGGGCGACGTAGGCGGCGAAGATGTTGACACCGGCATCGTGCAACCGGCGGCAGTAGCGCCCGAGCTCGCCGGGTTGGTCGTCCAGGCTCACCGCGAGAACCCGGCGCGTGCCTTCGACTTCGAAGCCGTTGGCCATGAGCGCCTCGGCCGCGTCTTCCCCATCGTCGACCACCAGGTGGATGACGCCGCGCCCGTCGAACGAGGAGGCGGAGAGCGTCTCGATGTTCACGCCCCGCGCGCCGAGTAGCTCGCCGATCTTTGCCAGGATCCCCGGCGACTCGTCGACCACGACTGTGATCTCCTCGAGCATGCCGCGAGCGTACTCCTCCGGGACCGCGCCGTGCATCCTGCTAGACGCTCGTGCTGCGACGTCGCGGGGCCATTCCGGCGGATTCACCCACCACACTTCGCGTAGAAGGCAAAAGTGTCGCACCCCCTCGTCATAGTGAGGGCATGCCACGTTATGCGGAGCTCGGCATCGAGATGTTCGAGAAGGCGAACGCCGACCTCGAACCGGATCTCATGACCCAGGCCGAGGTGGAGCGGGCCTTCGCGCTGTATGCGCGGGCGGAGCGTCTGGTGGCATACGGCAAAGCACTCCTGGCG
>DATLFS010000073.1:0-21174 GCA_035540935.1 Actinomycetota bacterium | reverse complement strand
GAAGGAACGGCTCCTCGAAGCGGGATGCCTCGGCGCCCTCCTGAGCGGTTCCGGCCCCACGCTCTTCGGACTCTGTGACGACGAAGGTTCGGCGCGCCGCGCCGCGGGCGTCGTCTCCGGCATCTTCGACCGGGTCGAGGTGGTGAGGTCGCACGCGCGCGGCGTCGAGATCTCGGAGGCCGCCCACTAGACTGCCCCCGAACGGTGCCCCGTGGGGTAAGTGGCAGCCCGAGGGATTTTGGTTCCCTAAGTCCTGGTTCGAGTCCAGGCGGGGCAGCTGAGGGGCCGAGGCCGAACAGGAGGTCGTGGTGGCACGTCGGCGCCCCCGCGCGGCGGTGATCCTCGCCGCCGGCGAAGGCAAGCGGCTGAAGTCGTCACGCCCGAAGGTCCTGCATCGTGCCGCCGGCCGACCGCTGCTGGGGCACGTGGTCGCCGCCCTCCGCCCGCTCGACCTGGCAGACATCGTGGTCGTCGCGTCGCCGCGGGTGGAGGAGGTGAAGGCGGATCTCGAAGCCGCCGGTCTCGCCGAGGGCCTCTCGTTCGCGATCCAGCCCCGGCCGCTCGGCACCGGCGACGCCGCCTCGGCGGGACTCGCGTCCTTGGGCGACTTCGACGGAACGGTGATCGTGACCCCGGGTGACTCACCCTTGCTGTCGAGCGACACCCTCTCCCGGCTCCTCGAGCTGCGGGAATCATCGGGCGCGCCGGCGGCCGTCCTCACCGCGTCGCTGGACGACCCCAGCGGGTACGGCAGGGTCGTCCGCGGTAACGGGAGCGTGATCGAGCGCATCGTGGAGGAGCGCGACGCGTCTCCCGAAGAGCGCGACATCCGCGAGATCAATGCGAGCGTGTACGCGTTCGACTCCAGCGCGCTCTCCGAGGCGCTGCGTGAGGTATCGGACGACAACGCGCAGAACGAGATCTACCTGACGGACGTGGTGCAGATACTGCGCTCGCACGGCGGCGAGGTCTTGGCGCTCGAGACGGATCCCCTCGAGATCGTGGGCGTGAACGACCGTGCGCAACTCGCGGAGGCGGCTCGTCTCCTGCGGGAGAGGACGTGCCGGAGATGGCTCGATGCGGGGGTCTCGATCGTGGATCCCTCGACCACCTACATCGACGCGAGCGTCGAGATCGAGCCGGACGCGACGATCTTGCCCTTCACGTTCTTGGAAGGCCGCACGGTCGTCCGCTCCGGCGCGGAGGTTGGCCCGCAGAGCAGGATCGTCGACTCGGAGATCGGTCCGGGCGCGATCGTGACGTTTGCGGTGGTGAGGGACTCGCGCCTCGGAGAGGGATCGTCGGTCGGGCCTTTCGCGTCGATCAGGCCGGGCACCACGCTCGGTCCCGGCGCTCGCCTCGGGACCTTCGTCGAGAGCAAGAACACCTCGCTCGGCCGCGACTCGAAGGCGAACCACCTCGCCTACCTCGGTGACGCGGACATCGGCTCGGGCGTGAACGTGGGTGCCGGCACGATCACCTGCAACTGGGACGGCGTCGACAAGAACAAGACCGTCATCGACGACGACGCCTACATCTCCTCCGACACGATGCTCGTGGCGCCGGTGAGGATCGGGAAGCGGGCGGCGACGGGCGCGGGTGCCGTCGTCCGCGACGACGTCCCCGACGATGCCCTGGCCGTCGGCATGCCGGCGCGCATCTTGGAGGGCAAGGGCGACCGGATGAAGAAGCGCGGCGGCGCGCCGGGCGGCGATCCGTCCGATGGGCCAGAATAGGACGCACCCACCGAGCGGGAGAGTCACTTGCAACTACCCACGCACAAGCGGCTGATGATCTTCTCCGGCACCGCCAACCGTGCGCTCGCGGAGGAGGTCGCAGAGCATCTCGGGATGAAGCTGGGCGAGGTCGAGGTCTCGACGTTCGCCAACTCCGAGACCTACGTTCGGTTCTCCGAGTCCGTGCGTGGTTGCGATGCCTTCGTGATCCAGACGATCTGCGATCCCGTCGACCACAACGTCATGCAGCACTTCATCATGATCGACGCGCTCAAACGTGCGTCGGCCAAGCGCATCACCGCCGTCTGCCCCTTCTATCCCTACTCGCGCCAGGATCGGAAGGCCCGCGGGCGCGAGCCCATCACCGCGAAGCTCATGGCGGACTTCTACGAGGCTGCGGGAGCCGACCGCGTCCTCTCGGTCGACCTCCACACAGGTCAGATCCAGGGCTTCTTCGACGTCCCCTTCGATCACCTCACGGCGCTTCCGCTCCTCGCCGATTTCCTCGCGGATGCGCTGGACGAAGAGTTCGTCCTCGTTTCGCCCGACGCGGGGGGCGTTCGTCTCGCCGACAAGTGGGCTCAGTATCTGAACGAGATACACGGACTGAACTGCCAGGTCGCGTTCCTGCACAAGCGCAGGAGCCGCGACCGCCGGAACACCTCAGAGACGCTTGCCGTGGTCGGTGAGGTCGACGGCCGCATCTGCGTCGTCGTCGACGACATGATCGACACCGGCGGCACGCTCGTCCATGGGTGCGATTCGCTGATCGCCGCGGGGGCGCGCGAGGTTCACGCCGCGGCCACGCACGGCGTCCTCTCCGAGCCGGCGATAGACCGCATCAAGAACTCCGCGCTGAAGCAGGTCGTGCTCACCAACACGCTCCCGCTCCCGAGCGACAAGGACATCGACAAGCTCGTCGTGCTCTCGATCGCGCCGCTGGTCGCCCAGACCGTGAAGGCGGTCTTCGAGGAGGACTCGGTCTCCGAGCTCTTCCACGACAAGAACCAGCCCTAGGGGCGACGCCCGTCCCCAACGCGGCCGTAGCGAACCCAGGCGGTCGCCGCCGCTATACTGGCTCGGCTCCGGCCGCTGCGGCGCGCCCGAGCGATCCCTGCTCCCGTGCCTGAGGCTCGGCGCGAGCAGCCAGACGAAGGGGCGACGAAGGAGCTATCGAGATGGCCGAGGTAAGGCTGAAGGCGATCAAGCGGGAAGACACCGGAAAGGGGAGCGCGCGCAAGGCGCGGGCCGCCGGGCGCGTCCCTGGGATCCTCTACGGGCGCGGCATGCAGCCGGTCCCGCTCGCCGTCGACCGGCGCGAGTTCGTGACCGCGCTCCACACCGATGCCGGCATAAACGTTCTCCTCGACATCGATCTCGACGGCCAGACCACGCTCGCACTCACCCGCGATCTGCAGCGCGACCCCGTCAAGGGCACGCTCCTCCACGCCGACTTCCTCGCGATCGACCGTAAGACCGAGATCGACGTCGAGGTCCCGGTCCACCTCACGGGTGAGCCGGCCGGCGTCAAAGAGGGCGGTGTCCTCGAACACCCGCTCTTCTCCGTCCATCTGAAATGCCTCCCCGGCGCGGTGCCCGAGTCGATCGAGGTCGACGTTGCGGCGCTCGCGATCGGCGACAGCCTGCGCGTAGGCGATCTGCCGAAGTCGGGCGATTACGAGATCGTCACCGACGCCGAGACGGTCGTGGCGAGCGTCGTCGCGCCGATCAGCGAGGCCGAGCTCGAGGAGCTCGAGGCGGGCGCCGGCGTGGTCACCGAGCCGGGAGCCGCGGCGGACGAGGCGGCCACATCGGGCGAAGCCGCGCCGGAGGGTGCCGGCACGGACGAGCCGACCTCCGACGAGGGCTGACCGGACGGGGCCCTAGGCGGTGTCATTCTTCCGCCGCGCCCGCGGTGACGACGACGAACGATGGATCGTCTTCGGCCTCGGGAACCCCGGTGCCCGCTACGCCCGCACGCGGCACAACGCGGGGGTGATGGTCGTCGACGAGCTGCTCGACCGGTCTACCGCGTCGCTCAAGAGGCACAAGAGCGGGAGCTTGACGGCGGAGACCACGCTGGGAGACGGCCGCGCCGTGCTCGCCCGAGCTGCGACGGCGTATATGAACGAATCGGGGCGTCCGTTGCGCGAGCTCGCGTCCTTTTACAAGGTGGCGCCCCAGCGGATCGTGGTCGTGCACGACGAGCTCGACATCCCGTTCGGCGAGGTACGGGTCAAGGTCGGCGGCGGCACCGCCGGGCACAACGGCCTCAAGTCGGTGGCGCAACATCTGCGCACGAAGGAGTTCGTGCGCGTGAGGGTCGGCATCTCACGCCCGCGCGGCGACCGCGACCCGGTCGGTTGGGTGCTCGAGGACTTCTCCGCGGCGGAGCGGGCGGAGCTCCCGCGTGTGCTGTCCGATGCCGCCGACGCGGTCGAGCGGACCCTCTCCGACGGCGTCGAACGCGCCATGAATGAGTTCAACACTCGAGCCCGCTGACCGCGACGCGCTCGTAGACTGGCCCCTCGTGGCGCCGCTTGCCCCCCTCCTCGACCTCTTCCCCGAAGAGCGCCTGACGGCGCTCCTGGGTAGCCGCGCCCCGGTCACGGTTGCCGAGCCCGTTCGTCCCTTCCTGCTCGCGGCTCTCGTGCGGCACACGGCGCGCCCGCTGTTGGTCGTGACCGCCCGCAGCGAGGAGGCGGAGCACGTGGCGCGAGACGTGCACGCGTTCTTGGGGCGGGACGGCGCCGAGGTGTTCCCGGGGTGGGAGGTGCTGCCGGGTGAGCCCCTGTCGCCGTCGGTCGAGACGATGGGGAGGAGGCTGCACGTCCTCGCGCGGCTCGCCGCGGGCGAGTCGTTCGTCGTCGTCGCTACCGCCCAAGGCATCACGCAGCTCGTCGCGCCGCAGAGCGATCTCAAGACGCTCGTTCTCGGGACGGGTGCCGAGATCGACCTAGACGAAGCATCCGGGCTCCTCGTCGAGATGGGCTACGAGCGCAACTACATGGTCGAGCGCCGCGGTGAGTTCGCGCTGCGCGGCGGCATCCTCGACGTCTTCCCGCCGTCGTCGGAGCGTCCGGTGCGCGCCGAGCTGTGGGGGGACGAGATCACCTCGATCCGCCAGTTCGCTCTTGCGTCGCAGCGGTCGCTGGACGAGATCGGCGAGTGCGTCGTCGCGCCGTGCCGCGAGCTCCGCGCCGACGATCGCACCAGGGCGCGCGCCGCGGAGCTGGCCGAGAACGATCCGGTCCTGGAGCGCCTCGCCGAGGGGATCGTGGAGCCGGGCGCGGAGAGGTTCCTTCCTCTCCTCAACGGCGACCTCCGGCCGCTCGCGTCGTTCCTCCCCGAGGGGTCCGCCGCGGTGGTCTTGGACCCCAAGAGGGTGCGCGACCGGGCCGACGAGGTGCTCGACCAGGTGCGGGAGTGGACGGCGACCTCGAAAGTGGAAGGGGAGCATTACGCCCCTCTCGACGAGGCGCTCAGCGACATCGCGCAGCACCTGCTGCTCACGTCGTTCAACGATCCGGGCGCCGAGGCGTTGCCGGCCGAGACGTGGACGGCGATGACCGGACGCCCTGAGGCCGTCGCCGAGCGCCTGGGGTCGCTCGTGGCGGAGGGCTTCCGCGCCGTCGTCGCGGCCTCGCTTCCGGAGACGGCGCAGACGCTGCTCAGGAACCTGCGCTCGTCGGGCGTCCCCTTCGCGGCCGCCGACGTCGCGCCGGGCGCCGATTCGCCGCCGGGCGGCACAGTCGTGGTCGGCGAGCTCGGCCGCGGGTTCGTCCTCCCGTGGGCGCGCCTCGCGCTGGTGGCGGAGAGCGATCTCACGGGCCGGCGTTCGGGTGCGCAGCGGCGGAGACAGGCGCAACGCCGGCGCGAGGTTTCGGGGCCGCTCGATCTCGCCGAGGGCGACCTCGTCGTTCACGACGTGCACGGCATCGGCCGCTATCGCGGCATGGTCGAGCGCGATCTCCTGGGGGTACACCGCGAGTACCTGATCATCGAGTACCTCAAGGGCGACAAGCTCTACGTTCCGTCGGATCAGGTGGACCTCGTCACGAAGTACGTGGGCGGCGAGGCGCCGAAGATCTCGCGGCTGGGCTCCGCGGAATGGTCGAAGACCAAGAGCCGCGTCCGCAGGAGGGTGCGCGAGGTCGCGATGGAGCTGGTGAAGCTCTACGCACAGCGCGCCAACGCCCAGGGCTTCACGTATCCGCCGGACACGCCGTGGCAGCGCGAGCTGGAGGACGCGTTCCCGTACGAGGAGACGCCGGACCAGGTGCGCGCGATCGACGAGGTCAAGGACGACATGGAGAAGGCGACGCCGATGGACCGGCTGGTGTGCGGCGACGTCGGGTACGGCAAGACCGAGATAGCCGTGCGCGCCGCGTTCAAGGCGGTCACGGCGGGCAAGCAGGTCGCCGTTCTCGTGCCGACGACGATCCTGGCGCAGCAGCATCACGCCACGTTCGTCGAGCGCTTCCGCGGCTTCCCCGTGAGGATCGAGATGCTCTCCCGCTTCCTCTCCGCGGCGGAGGCGAGGAAGGTCGTGCGGGATCTCGAGGACGGCAAGGTCGATGTGGTGGTGGGCACCCACCGCCTCCTGAGCAAGGACGTGAAGTTCGCGGACCTCGGCTTGGTCGTGGTCGACGAGGAGCAGCGCTTCGGCGTCGAGCACAAAGAGCGGCTGAAGGAGCTCAAGACGTCGGTCGACGTGCTGACGCTGACGGCGACGCCGATCCCGCGGACACTCGAGATGGCGCTGTCGGGCATCCGCGCGCTGTCGATCGTCGACACGCCTCCCGAGAACCGGCACCCGATCATGACGTACGTCGGCGAGTTCGACGAGGAGACGATCCGGAGCGCGATCCGCCGAGAGCTGTTGCGCGACGGACAGGTCTTCTACGTTCACAACCGCGTCGACACGATCCACGCCGCGGCGCGCCGTATCCAGGAGCTCGTTCCCGACGCGCGCGTGGGGGTCGCGCACGGCCAGATGGAGGAGAGGGCGCTCGAGCAGGCGATGCTCGAGTTCGGCGACGCGAAGACGAACGTGCTGGTGTGCACGACGATCGTCGAATCGGGACTCGATATACCTACCGTCAACACGTTGATCGTCGAGCGCGCCGATCTGCTCGGCTTGAGCCAGATGTACCAGCTCCGCGGCAGGGTCGGCCGGGCGCACGAGCGCGCGTACGCCTACCTCTTCTTCCCGCCAGATCGCGCGCTGACGGAGGACGCGCATGAGCGCTTGAAGACGCTTTCGGAGCACACCGGGCTCGGCTCCGGCTTCCGGATAGCGATGCGCGACCTCGAGATCCGCGGGGCCGGCAACCTCCTGGGCGGCGAGCAATCCGGCCATATCTCGGAGGTCGGCTTCGACCTCTACGTGAAGCTCATGGCGAGCGCGTTCGACGAGCTGAAGGGCGAGGCGGTGCCGGAGGACGACGAGGTCCGCATCGACCTGCCGCTCGCGGCGTTCATCCCGAAGGGCTACATCGCGGACGAGAACCTGAGGCTGGAGGCGTACCGCCGCATCGCCGGCGCACGCGACGAAGAGCTGTTGACCGAGGTGCGCGACGAGCTCGCCGACCGCTACGGCGCGCCGCTCCCGGAGCCGGTCGAGGGACTGTTCGAGGTGGCAAGGCTGCGGCGCCTGCTCGTGTCGCTCGGCGTGGCCGAAGCCGCCACCGTGGCGCGCAACCTCCGCATCCGCCCGATCGAGCTCGAGGATTCGAAGATCTTCCGGCTGCGCCGGATCCTCCCCGAGGCCGAGTACCGCCACGCGACCCAGACGCTCCTGTTGCCGGAGCGCGCCGTGCCGAAGGAGGGGGTCGTCGGCTGGCTGACCGGGATCCTTCAGCAGTTAACCTCTGGCGCATGACGAGGTTCGCGACGATCGTCGCCGCGCTGTTGATGCCCCTCGCCGCCTCTTGCGGCGAGATGGCCGACCCCGCGGCCGCCGTAGTGGGCGACCACACCGTGACCGTCGGCGATGTTGCCGACGCGCTCGAGGAGTTCGAGTCGTCGCCGCAGTTCGAGAGGCTCGCGCAGCAGGGCGACGCGGCCGCGCTGTCGCGTTCTTACGAGCAGACCTACCTGGCACAGACGATCCGGCGCCTGGTTCTCGAGCCCGAGGCGCGGGAGCGCGGGATCGAGGTCACCGACGACGACGTCGAGGAGCGGATCGATCAGATCAAGTCCGACTTTCCGACCGAGGCGGCGTTCCAGGAGGCGCTGGCCGAGCAGGGCTACGACATGGAGACGCTCGAGCGGCTGGTCCGGGACAGCATCCTCGAGGAGCGGCTGCGGGCAGAGGTCGTGGGCGGCGTCGGTCCCTCCGAAGACGAGGTCTTGGCGCAGTACGAAGCCAACCCGGCTCGATTCACCGAATACCGCGCCCGTCACATCCTCGTGACGTCGAACGACCGCGCGGTGGAGATCGCGGAGCAACTGAAGGCGGTTCCGCCGGAGGACCTCGAGGATGCTTTCGACCGCCTGGCGCGCCGTTTCTCGAAAGATCCGGGCAGCGCGGAGCGCGGCGGAGATCTCGGATGGGCTGCGGCCGAGGGCTACGTCGAACCGTTCGCCGACGCCCTGCGTGAGCTCGAACCCGGCGAGGTCTCGGACCCCGTACGGACGGAGTTCGGCTTCCACGTCATCTGGCTGGAAGACGTGCGTGTCGTGCGCTTCGAGGAGGTGCGGGAGCAACTGCGCGCCGAGATCGCCGGCACCGCCGAGGACGAGGCGTGGGAGCGCTTCGTCATGCGTGCGTACGAACGTGCCGGGGTTGAGCTGAACCCGCGTTACGGAGTGATCGACCCCGTCAGCGGTCAGATCAGCGACCCGCCCCCCGGGTCGCGACCCGGAGCGGCGACGCCTGAGCCTGAGCCGACGCCAACGGGGATACCCGAGCCCGCCGGGTAGGCCGCTTTGCCGTTGCTGGTCGTCCCGCTCGCCGCCGACGAGCTCGAGCTCCTGACGCTGCGCGAATGGGACGAGCTCACCCGCCGCCGGCGTGTGTGGTTCGAGCATCCGGATCACCCTCTGCTCGCCCGTCTGCGCGAGAACGGTGCCGACGCGCGGATCTTCGACGACGAGCTCGATGCCGCGGCCGACGGCGACGCCCTCGTTGCCGACCCGCGAAGCCCGCGCGTGCTCGAGCTCGCGCGCGCCGGTGCGGAGGTGACGAGCGGAGCGGCGCGGCTACCCGATGCGCTCTCCGCCGCCCACGCCGCTCCCGTGATCCGGCGCGCCGCCGCTGCGCTCGCGGGGGCCGCCGGGATCATGGCGCGTCTCCGCAGCGACGACGGATGCCCGTGGGACCGGGAGCAGACGCACGAGTCCCTCAAGACGCACGCGCTCGAGGAGGCCTATGAGGTCGTCGAGGCCATAGACCGCGGCACGCTCGGTCCCGACCTCGCCGAGGAGCTGGGGGACCTCTTGCTCCAGGTGCTGTTCCACGCCCGTCTCGCCGAACAGGAGGGACGCTTCGACGCGGCCGACGTAGGCGACGCCATCGTGGCGAAGCTGATCCGGCGGCACCCGCATGTCTTCGCCGACTCGGCGGTCGAAGACGCCGCGGAGGTGGTGCGGAACTGGGAGGCGATCAAGGGCGCCGAGAAGGAGAGGAAGGGGCCGTTCGAGGACATCCCGTCCGCTCTGCCTGGCCTTCTCGCCGCGGCCAAGACCGTGAAGCGCGCCGCCTCCCTCGGTTACTCGCCCGACGAGGACGAGCTGCTCGCGGACGTGCGGGCGGCGCTCGATCGGGGGGATCTGGGCGAGGCGCTGTTGGCGCTGGCGGCCCTCGCCCGCCGGCGGGGATCCGACGCCGAGACGCTGCTCCTCGCCGCCCTCGTCCGCTTCCGACGGCGATGGGAGGGCCGTTCCTCCGGCCCACCGGGCTAGGACTCTGCTACGCTGCCTTTGTTGCCAGTGTTGAAGGAGTTAATCATTGAGTGCGATCGTGCTGGTCCGCGCCCGGGAGATCCTGGACTCGCGTGGGAATCCGACCGTCGAGGCAGAGGTAGTCCTCGACTCCGGCGCGGCCGGCCGGGCGGCGGTCCCGTCCGGCGCGTCCACCGGAGCGGGCGAGGCGCTCGAGCTGCGCGACGGCGACGACCGTTACCGGGGAAAGGGCGTCCTGCGCGCGGTCGAGGCGATCCAGAACGAGATCGGCCCCAACCTGGTCGGCCGCGACGCGCTCGACCAGCGGCTCCTCGACACCCTCATGATCGATCTCGACGGGACCGGCGAGAAGTCCCGCCTCGGGGCCAACGCGCTCCTCGGCGTGAGCCTCGCCGCAGCCCATGCCGCGGCCCGCGAGCTCGAGCTGCCGCTCTTCCGCTACCTCGGCGGCCCCGACGCACACCTGCTGCCGGTGCCGATGATGAACGTTCTCAACGGCGGGGCTCATGCCGACAACTCGGTCGATCTCCAAGAGTTCATGTACGCGCCGATCGGCGCGCCGACCTTCCGGGAAGCGGTCGAATGGGGCGTGAACTGCTACCACGCCCTCAAGGGCATCCTCGTCGACCGCGGTCTGTCCACCGGCGTCGGAGATGAGGGCGGGTTCGCTCCGGACCTCGGGACGAACGAGGAAGCGGTCGCTCTGCTGCTCGAGTCGATCGAAGCCGCGGGCTACTCGCCCGGACGCGACATCGCTCTTGCACTCGACCCGGCGACGAGCGAGATCCATCGCGACGGCAGCTACGTCCTCGCATCCGAGGACCGCTCGCTCTCGGCGGAGGAGATGGTCGAGTTCTGGGCGGACTGGGTCGAGCGCTACCCGATCGTCTCGATCGAGGACGCGATGGCGGAGGACGACTGGGAGGGCTGGCGCCTCCTGACCGAGCGGATCGGTGACCGCGTCCAGCTGGTCGGCGACGATCTCTTCGTCACGAACCCCGAGGTGCTCGAGCGCGGGATCCGTGAGCGGGTGGCGAACTCGATCCTCGTCAAGCCGAATCAGATCGGCACGCTGTCGGAGACCCTCGAGTGCGTGCGCATCGCGCAGCGCGCCGCGTACACGACGATGATCTCGCACCGCTCCGGTGAGACCGAGGACGCGACGATCGCCGACATCGCGGTCGCGACCAATGCGGGGCAGATAAAGACCGGCGCGCCGGCGAGAGGCGAGCGTACCGCCAAGTACAACCAGCTCCTCCGGATCGAGGACTCGCTCGGAGACGCCGCGCGCTATCCGGGTTCCGCCGCCTTCCCGAGATTCTCACCGCGATGATGCGCGCTTCCGCGGCGAGGAAGCCGCGCGTCAGGTTCGGCGCCGGGCCGCAGATGGTGATCGTGACGCTGGCGCTGGGTCTGGTTGTCGCGATGGCGATCCAACCCACCCGTCAGCTGCTCGAGCAGAGGCAACGGATCGAGGGGATGGCCGGCGAGCTGGCGGAGATCGAGAAGCTGAACGCCGCGCTGGAGAGACGCATCGACAGGCTCAAAGATCCGGACTTCATCGAGCAACGGGCTCGCGCTCAGATCGGCTTGATCAAGCCGGGAGAGACGACGTTCGTAGTGATGCCTCCGACCAAGAAGCAGCGGGCGGCAGAGGCCCGTGCACGTGCAGAGGAACCGGCGCCACCGCCCGAGCCCGGCGCGCTCGAATCATTCTTGGCCTTCGTCGGGCTTTAGACCTTCAGCATTCTCTTTCCGCGTATTCGCCGAAGCGCTCGAGCGCGGGAAAGAACTCCGGGTCCTGGGCCGCGGATATGTCGCCCTCGCTCAGCTTCGACAGACCGTCGGCGATCGTCTCGACCTCGCCCTTGATCTCATCGGGCGCGTCCTCGGCGAGCGCGGCCATCTCGTCGGCGAAGGACCGGACGTCGTCGCGGTCCGTCGGGTCGAACTCGCCCGAGTCGAGGCGCTCCGCCATCTCGGTCCCGCGCTCGCAGAAAGCACCGGCGCCGCCATCGCACGCAGCGAGCGGCAGAGCGAGCGCGACGACCAGCGACAGGATCCGCATCGTAAGAGCCTCCTCGAGATCGGGAACACCTGATTTTCGTCTACGGTGCCGGAAGATGCTGCAACACGACGAGTCGGATCGGCGCGCCGTAGAGGCGCAGCTGGGGCGTCCCTTGCGTGGCCGGTGGGCCGTGGCCCGCCGCTGCCACTTGGGCGTCCCGATGGTGATCGAGAACCATCCTCGCCTCGAGGACGGATCGCCCTTCCCGACCCTCTACTGGCTCACTTGCCCGATCCTCGTGAAGCGCGCCAGCCGCCTCGAGTCCCAGGGTCGCATGACGGAGATGTCGCAGAGGCTCGAAACGGAGCCGCCGCTGCGCGGCCGACTCGCCGCGGCCGTCGAACGCCTGCGGGCTCGACGCGACGCGCACGAGGTCGTGTCGGACAGCGGTGCGCCTCCCGGGGGCGGCCCCGACCGGGTCAAGTGTCTTCACGCCCACCTCGCCCAGCACCTCGTGGATCAGAATCCGATCGGTGCTCTCACGCTGGCCGAGGCCGGTTGGCCAGACTGCGTCGCGTCGTGCGTCGAGGAGCGGCCGTGAGGGTCGCCGCGATCGACGTCGGCACGAACTCGACGCGGTTGCTAGTCGCCGAAGGGGCGGGCGGGCACGTGCGTTCGCTCGACCGCCGCATGATGATCACCCGCCTCGGCGAGGGTGTGGATCGGTCGCGGCGTCTGTCTCCGAGTGCGTTGGAGCGCACCTTCCGCGCGATCGCGGAGTACGCCGCGATCTGCGGCGAGTACGAGGTCCGGAGGGTCCGCGTCACGGGAACGTCCGCCGTGCGGGACGCGCGCAACCGGGACGACTTCTTCACCGGCGTGCGGCGCCTGACGGGCGAGGAGCCGGTGCTCCTCTCGGGCGAGGAGGAAGCACGCGCAACGTTCGTGGGCGCGCTCTCGGACCTCCCCGATGCGGGCGCGGTGCTCGTCTGCGACATCGGCGGAGGGTCGACCGAGCTCGTCGTGGGCGAGGGCGCTCCCGAACGGCTGGTCTCTCTCGACATCGGGTGCGTTCGCATGTTCGAGCTGTACCTCGAATCGGATCCTCCGCAGAAGGAGGAGATCGAGGCGCTTCGCGCCGACGTCCTCGAGAAGCTGGCCGAGGTGCGCGCCGACCTCGCCGTCCCGCGGGGGGCGAGGCTCGTGGGCGTGGCGGGGACGGTCACCCAACTCGCGACACTGAAGGCGGGCAACCCGGTCTACGATCCCGACGTGACTCACCACGCCGTGCTGTCTCACGGCGACGTTCGACGGATCGCGCGCCGCCTCGCGTCACTCCCGTACGAGAAGAGGCTCCGGGTGAAGGCGCTGGACGCGGGACGCGCCGACGTCATCGTCGCGGGTGCGGAGATCCTGCTTTGCGTGATGGAGACGTTCGACCTTCCCGAGGTCCTCGTGAGTGAGAAAGACATCCTCGACGGGATCGTGCTGCAGCTCCTCGACGAGGTCTGAGAGCGGCGCGATAGCCTGCAGACCATGAGCGACTTCATCTGGGAGCCGTCCCCCGACTACGTCGAGAAGGCCAACGTCACGCGCCTGATGCGCAAGCATGGGATCGACGATTTCCACGAGCTCGTCCGGCGTTCCCACGAAGACATCGAGTGGTTCTGGGAAGCCGTGATCGAGGATCTCGGCATCGTCTTCGCGAAGCCTTACGAGAAGCTGCTCGAGACGGGGGATGGCGTGCAGTGGCCGCGGTGGTTCTCCGGCGCGCGCATCAACCTGAGCGTGAACTGCATCGACCGTCACCTCGAGTCGGGGGGCGATCGTCCGGCCATCATCTGGGAGGGCGAGGACGGAGCGACCAGGCACCTCACCTACCTCGACCTGTACCGGGAGGTCTCCCGCGTCGCGAACGGCCTCACGGCGAACGGGATCGGGCCCGGCGATGCAGTCGGTGTCTACCTCCCGATGATTCCGGAGGCGATGATCGCGGCGCATGCGATCGCGCGCATCGGCGCGGTCTACCTGCCGATCTTCTCGGGGTTCGGCGCGCCGGCGATCCTCACGCGCCTCGAGGATGCGGGCGCGAAGGCACTGATCACCGCCGACGGCTTCCTGCGTCGCGGCAGCAGGGTTCCGATGAAGCAGACGGCCGACGAGGCGGCGGCGAGCTGCTCGACGCTCGAGAAGGTCTTCGTCGTCCGGCGGTTCGCCGACGAGCCGTGTCCTATGGGCGACCGGGACGTCGACTGGACGGGAGCGTTCGGTTCACAGCCCGCCGAGCACCAGGCCCCGGAGCTCGATCCGGAGACGCCTTTCCTGCTGGCCTACACGTCCGGCACCACCGGCAAGCCGAAGGGCAGCGTTCACGTGCACGGGGGATTCCTCGTGAAGATCGCCGAGGAAGCGGCCTATCAGGTGGACGCGCGGCCCGGCGAGGTCCTCTATTGGGTCACCGACATGGGTTGGATCATGGGACCGTGGGAGATGGTCGGCGGCCATGCGAACGGCGCCGCGGTGTTCATCTACGAGGGCGCGCCGAATCATCCCGGGCCCGATCGCCTCTGGGACATGGTCGAGCGGCATCGCGTCACGATCCTCGGCATCTCGCCCACGCTCGTGCGCGCGCTGATGCCGGCGGGTGAGGAGCCGGTGCAGCGTCACGACCTCTCGAGCCTGCGCATCCTCGGGTCCACCGGCGAGCCGTGGAACCCGGAGCCCTACCGGTGGTTCGCGCGCGTCGTGGGCGGAGGTCGCTGTCCGATCATCAACCTGTCCGGCGGCACCGAGGTCGGCGCCTGCTTCCTCGGGCAGTCCCCGGTCATCCCGACGAAGGTGTGCTCGCTCGGGACGCCTTCGCTCGGGATGGCGATGGAGGTCTTCGATGCCGACGGGGCACCGGTGCGCGGCGAGGTCGGCGAGCTCGTATGCCTCAAGCCGTGGCCCTCACAGACGCGCGGATTCTGGAACGCGCCGGAGCGGTACCTCGACGCCTACTGGAGACGCTGGGAGGACGTCTGGGTGCACGGCGACTGGGCGTCGATCGACGAGGACGGCTACTGGTTCCTGCACGGTCGCAGCGACGACACCCTCAACATCGCCGGCAAGAGGATCGGGCCGGCGGAGTTCGAGTCGGCCGCGGTTGGGCACGAAGCCGTGGTGGAGTGTGCCGCGATCGGTGTTCCCGACGAGGTGAAGGGCACGGCGGTCTGGCTGTTCTGCATCCCGCGGCCGGGAACCACGCCCGACGAGTCGTTGCGGCGCGAGGTCGAGGCCGCCGTTGTCTCCGAGCTGGGAAAGGCGTTCAAGCCGGCGGAGATCCGCTTCGTCGAAGAGCTGCCGAAGACTCGTTCGGCCAAGATCCTGCGTCGGGCGATCCGCGCGCGCGTCCTCGGCGAAGACGCGGGCGATCTCTCGTCGCTCGAGAACCCCGGCGCGCTGGAGGCGATAGAGAAGGCCCTCCACGTGAGCCCGGCTTCGTGACGACACTTGTCTTCGTCCGGCACGGCCTGACGAGCCATACCGGCCACCGTCTCACCGGATGGCATCCCGGAGTTTCGTTGAGCGACGAGGGCCGGGCGCAGGCCACCGCCGCGGCACGCGACCTCGCGCGGGTTCCGATCAAAGCGATCTACGCCAGTCCGATCGACCGCACGCGCGAGACGGCGGCCGCGATAGCGCGGGACCGCGGCCTCGACGTCCAGGTGCGCGAGGGGTTGGGCGAGGTCCATTACGGGCGGTGGAGCAACCGGTCCTTCAAGTCACTCGCGCGTACCAAGTTGTGGGAGCAGGTGCAGAGGTGGCCCTCGTCGGTTCGTTTCCCCGACGGTGAGACGTTGCGGGAGACGCAGGCGCGCGCCGTCGCAGAGGTCGAGGAGCTGCAGGCGCTCCACCCGCGCGACACGATCTGCTGCGTCACGCACGCCGATGTGATCCGCCTCGTCGCGGCTCACTACGCGGGCGTGCACATCGACCTGTTCCAGAGGCTCGCGGTCGACCCGGGTTCGATCACCGTCATATCGATCGGCGAACGCGGTCCCGTCCTCTCCATGCTCAACCACCGCCCGGTGGTGGAGCGATGATCGTCGAGATGACGCCGGACGTGATCACCGCCGACTACGTCGGCCGCCCCGGCCGCCGCGCCTTCTACCTCCAGGGACGAAAGGGCGAAGAGACCTGCACGCTGCTTCTGGAGAAGGAGCAGGTGGCGGTGCTCGCCGACCGGCTGCGCGAGCTCCTGTTGATGGTCGACGCTTCCGACACGATCGCGAAGGCCACGCCGGCGCGAGACCCTGCGCTGTCCCTCGCGGAGCCGGTCGAGCCCGACGCCCGCGCCGCCTCCATCGGTATCGCCTTCCTCGAAGAAGAGGAGCGGGTGTTGATCGCGGTCGAAGCGGCCGGGACCGGGGACGAGGAGGAGGGGGTCGAGCCGGACGAGTACCGCTTCCTCGTCCGCCGCGACCAGGTGCGCGCTCTGCTCCTCCACGCGCTGGCGTCGGTCGGCGAAGGCCGGGAGATCTGCCAGCTCTGCGGTCTGCCGATGGACCCGGAGGGGCATCATTGCCCGGCCTCTAACGGGCACCGGCCGGCAGGGTAGGTGGGCGGAGCCGGCATCTCCGAAGCGCTCGCCGTCTTGCAGCGCGGCCGGATCGAAGTCCTGGGCCTCCTCCCGTACTCCTCCAACTACACCTTCCTCGCGCGCGTCGACGACCTCCTCGCCGTCTATAAGCCGCGCCGCGGCGAACGGCCCCTGTGGGACTTCCCGGCCGGCACCCTTGCGGCGCGCGAACGAGCGGCCTTCGTGGTCAGCGAGGCGGCGGGATGGCACATCGTGCCGCCTACGATCCTGCGTGACGGGCCCCTGGGGGATGGGTCGCTCCAGTTGTTCGTCGAGCACGACCCCGACAAACACTTCTTCGTGCTCATGGAAGAGCGTCTCGACGAGTTCCGTGCGTTCGCCGCGTTCGACGCGGTGGTCAACAATGCCGATCGCAAAGCGGGACACGTTCTCGAAGGGCCCGACGGCCGCGTGTGGGCGGTGGATCACGGCGTCAGCTTCCACACGGAGCCGAAGCTCCGGACCGTGATCTGGCAGTTCGCGGAAGAGCCTCTCGGTGAGGACGTACGGACGCGGCTCGAACAGCTCGGAAGTGCGGTGGCCGATCCCGACGGCGTCGGCGGAGAGCTCGAGCGGCTGCTGTCGGCCGAGGAGGCCGCCGCCACGCTGGCGCGAGTCGAGACGCTGCTCGTCGAGGATCGCTTTCCGTCGCCGGTAGGAGATCGCCCTCTGCCGTGGCCGTTGATCTGAGATGCTTGCCTGGCCCGCCCGGGTGGTGGAACTGGCATACACGGCGTCCTTAAAAGTCGCTGGTCCCTCGGGGCCATGTGGGTTCGAATCCCGCCCCGGGCACCGACCGCCTCCCGGCTACGATGGCCGGCGATGACGCCGTCTGTTCCCCTCCCGCGTCCGCGTCCCAAGCCGTGACCCCGCCGCATCCGCACACGATCGCGGTGCATGCCGGACGGCCGCCGCACGAGCCGGGCGAGGCGTTGTCCGTGCCGCCGGTCCTCGCATCGACGTTCGTCAGCGGCGGTGAGATCAACTACGGGCGCGACGACAACCCGTCGTGGAGGGCTTTCGAGGAGGCGGTGGGCGACCTCGAGGGCGGCACGGCGGTCGCCTACGCGTCCGGCATGGCGGCGGTCGCGGCGGTCTTCGACACCGTGCCGGTCGGAGAACGCATCGTCGCTCCGCAGAAAGACGCCTATTCGGGAACACGAGAGTTGCTGCGAGATCTCCACGACCGCGGACGCATCGTCTGGGTGCCGGTCGACATCGCCGATACGGCCGCCGTGCTCGAGGCACTGGAGGGCGCGGCGCTGCTGTGGATCGAGACGCCGACGAACCCCTTGCTGCGGATCGCCGACCTCACCGCACTGCTCGACGGTGCACGCCGCGCGGGTGTGGCCGCCGCGGTCGACAACACGTTCGCCACTCCACTCCTCCAGCGGCCTCTGGAGAGGGGCGCCGACTACGTGGTGCACAGCGCGACGAAGCTCCTCTCCGGTCACTCCGACGTGGTGATCGGCGTCGCCGTCACGCCGTCGCGCGAAGCCGCCGAGCCGTTGATCGAGGCGCGGACGTTGCGCGGGCCGGTCGCCGGCGCCTTGGACGCGTTCCTCGCGCTCCGCGGCCTTCGCACCCTCGGCGTGCGGCTGGAGCGCGCTCAGGACAACGCGGCTGAGCTGGCGCGGCGACTAGATGCGGACGAACGCGTCGCGGCCGTTCACTACCCGGGCTTGACGAGCCATCCCGGTCACGAGCGGGCGGCCGCGCACATGGACGGCTTCGGCACGATGCTGTCGTTCGAGGTCGAGACCGCGGATGCGGCCGACGCGGTGTGCGAGGCGCTGCAGGTCATCGTCCCGGCGACGAGCCTCGGCGGCGTCGAGACGACGATCGAGAGGCGCGCGAAGTACGCGGGCGATGCCCACGTGGCGCCCGGATTGCTGCGCGTCAGCGTCGGGATCGAGAACGTCGAGGACCTGTGGCGAGACCTCGACGCGGCGCTGCGCCGCTAGCCGGTGACGGTCCCGTCTGAGACGGTACGCAGGCAGGTCGTCGAACCGACGACGTTCCGCGGCGCGAGCGTGCGGTAGCGCTTACCGCTCCTCAAGGTGACCGCCTTGCGGTAGCGGCCCTCGTCGTTCGTCCTGGTCTTGGCGACGGTCTTCCAGCCGCTCGACGTCTTGCGCTGCACCTTCACGAGCTGGTCGGCGTAGCAAGGCGCGGCCGCGTGGATCGCGCCGCGGACCCCGGCAGACGTCTTCCTGATCGTGAGGTGCCGGCTCGTTCCGGCGGCGGCCGGCGCGGCCAGAGCGAGTGCAAGCGAGATCGCGATGACGGTGCGCTTCATGTCTCCCCCCTCGGTTCGGGACCGCCTCATCGTAGCGGTGCGGGTGCCGCGTGTCGCCGGGGTTGGGCGGATAGCGTGAGGTCGTGAGCGACGGGAGAGCACCGCGGCTGGCGGCGATCGGGCTGGCCGCGGGTGTGCTGAGCGGGTTGCTCGGCGTGGGCGGCGGCGTCGTCATGGTTCCCCTTCTCGTCCTGGCCGCGGGACTGTCGCAGCACCACGCCCATGCGACGTCGCTGGCTGCGATCGTTCCGATCGCGGCCGTCGCCGCGGCCAGGTTCGCCGCCGCGGGAGAGGTCGAGGTTGCCGATGCCGCTCTCCTGGCGCTGGGTGCGGTCGTCGGCGCGCCGGTCGGCGCGCGCATCATGCACGGGCTCGGCGAGGCCTCTCTCAAGATCGCGTTCGGCGTCCTCATGGTCGTCGTAGGTGGGGTGATGGCGTGGCCGTGAGCGTCCTGGAGCTCTTCGTCGGATTCGGCGTCGGGATCTTCTCGGCGCTCTTCGGGGTCGGCGGTGGGCTGCTCATCATTCCTTTCCTCGTCCTCGCGCTGGGGTTCGATCAGCACGCCGCCGAGGGCACCTCTCTCCTCGTGATCGTTCCGACCGCCGCCGCCGGCGTGCTGGCTCACCTGCGGCGCGGCTACGTGGCGCCGAGGGAGGCGGTCCTCCTCGCAGGCGGCGGCATCGGCGGCGCTCTCGCGGGCGCAGAGGTCGCGCTGCGGATCTCGGCCGCGACCCTCGAGAGCGCCTTCGGAATCGTTGTGGCGGCGGTCGGGCTGCGGCTGGTCGCGTCCGGTTGGAAGGAGCGCGGAGGATGACGTCAGTCCGGGAGCGAGGCGACCCTCACCCGCGGGCCGCGGGCCGGCGCGCGGCGCCCCGAGGAGCAGACGATGCGCACGACGCGTCCGCGGTGTCCTCGATACGGCTCGAGCAGCTCCAGCATGCGCGCGTCGTCCCCGCGCTCCTCCCGGGCGAGGACCCATGCGATCGTGTTCGGGATGTGGAAGTCGCCGGTCTCGACCGCATCGGCGTCACCGGTGACGACGCGCATCGTCTTCGCGACCGTCCACGGTCCCACTCCCGGAAGCGCCTCGAGCATGTGCCGGAGACGATCCGCGTCCGGCGCGCCCTCGAGACGGGAGGAGCAGGAGGCGGCGAAGCGGATCGTCTCGGCCCGCCGTCGCTCGACCCCGAGCGCGTGCCATTCCCAGTAGGGGATCTCGACTATGCGGTCCGGCGTCGGCGGCAGACGAAGGCCGAGCGGTCCGGGCGCCGGCGATCCGTAGTCGGCGACGAGCTTCCTCATGGCGCGGCGCGCCGCTACGGTCGTCACCTTCTGCCCCAGGATCGTTGGGACGAGGGTCTCGAAGACGCGGCTCGTCGCGCCGATGCGCAATCCGGGGCGCGCCCGGTGGAGATCCCGCAGCACCCCTTTCGGTTCGAATCCGTCCGCGTCGTCCCGGCATCCGATCAGCGAGGGGGCAGACTCGAGGAGCCACGAGGCGCCCGGTCCCCATGCCTCGACGCGCACCTCACCCCCGGACGCCTCGATCCGTTGGGAGGCGGGACCGTCGGGCGTGACGACCGCTCGGTCGACCGAGTCGCGCCCGAGCCGCACACTGCCGTCACCGTGCGCGAGCGGCGCGACCGTGGCCGTGAGGTCGATCGTGTGCGGAGACCGGATCGTTCGTTCGAGCACGCCGGAACCCTAGCGCCGGCGTGGAGGGGCGGCGGCCGGGGAACAAGAGCGTCATGCCGCGGCCGCTCGATGAGTACCGGAGGAAGAGAGATCTGCGCGCGAGCGGCGAGCCGGCCGGTGGGCGCGGCAGCCGCCGGGCCCCGCGCTTCGTCGTGCAGAAGCATGATGCGTCCCGCCTCCACTACGACTTCCGGCTCGAGGCCGCGGGCGTGCTGAAGTCGTGGGCGGTTCCGAAGGGTCCTTCGACCGATCCACGCGTGAAGCGGCTGGCGATGCCGACCGAGGACCACCCGCTCGACTATCTCGACTTCGAAGGCGTCATCCCGGCCGGGAACTACGGCGCGGGAACCGTGATCGTCTGGGACATCGGGACCTACAGGAACCTGACGAGCGATGACACGGGGAACGAGATCCCCGTCGACGAAGCAGTCGCGCAGGGTCACGTCGCGGTCTGGCTCGAAGGTGAGAAGCTGCGCGGAGGCTATGCCCTGACCGAGACGGAGCGGGGCTGGCTCCTCGTGAAGATGAAGGACGAGGCGGCGGACGCGCGGAGGAACCCGACGAGCACCGAGCCGGAGTCGGTCCTCACGGGGCGAACCAACGACGATCTCGCGGCGGAAACGTGACGTCGGTGCGCGCGGGGAGGCGCACGATCGAGGTGTCGAGGCCGGACAAGGTCCTGTTTCCCGACGGCCGCTACGCCAAGCGGGACGTCGTCGAGTACTACCGGGCCATCGCTCGGTTCATGGTGCCGCACACGAAGGACCGTCCGATGACGCTCGAGCGCTTCCCCGACGGCATCGAGGCCGGCAGGTTCTACAGCAAGGACATCCCCGACTACTTCCCGGAGTGGATCGCGCGCCGGAAGCTGCGCAAGGAGGGCGGCAGCGTCTCGCACGTCGTCTGC
>DATLFS010000072.1:0-11697 GCA_035540935.1 Actinomycetota bacterium | reverse complement strand
GTTCTCGTCGGCGTGGGAGCGCTCGTGGGGCTCATCGGCTCCGGGCTGGCTCTGCGCCGCTTCCTCGAGGTCTGAGCCTCCGCTTCAAGACGAAGCCCTCGGGGGCCGATGCAACACCGGACGGATGCTTCTGTTGCTGTTGTTGAGGGTGTTGCGAGAGTTGTTTACCATCAGGCACATGGACGGCCGCCGGCGGCGTCGTGGTGAGCGAGCGCGAGGGATCTTCTCCCTCGCGCTGTTGCTGTGCGTGGCGGCCGTGGCGGTGCCGGCCGCGGCCGGACCGCGCGAGCGACTGGAAGAGATCGAGCGGCGCGAGCAAGAGGTGGCGCGACGCATCGACCGGCTCGCCGATCAGAAGGGCCAGATCCTCGACCGCATAGGCGTCGTCGACGAGCGGCGACAGACGGTCGAGTCGCAGGTGGAAGAGCTGGACGCGGAGCTCGCTCAGCTCACCGGCCGCATCGACGAGGCGAAGGCTCGTCTCACCCGTGCCCAGCAGCGACTCGCGCTCCTGAGCGACGAGCTCGAACGCGTCCTCGGGGAACTCGTCGCTCGCACGGACATCTTCACCGAGCGGGCGGTCGCGGCCTACAAGGCGGGCCCGGCGGCCTACGTCGACTCGCTCCTGTCGTCGGAGAGCATCGGCGACCTCCTGCAGAGGCAGGCCTACTACGAGGCGGCGCTCGATTCGGACGCGCGGCTGATCGAAGACATCCAGGTTCTGCGGGCCGAGACCGAGGAGAAGCGAGCCGAGGTCGAGGAGCGCAAAGAAGAGATCGCCCTCGCGAAGGCCGAGCTCGAGCGAGACCGTGCCGCAGTCGCTCAGGTTCGGGACGCGCGCGCCGACGCTCTGGCCGAGCTGGAGGGCGTGCTCGACACCAAGCAGACCTTGCTCGCGCAGGTCGAGTCCAAGAAGAGCAAGTACGAGGCCGTTCAGCAGCAGCTCGAACAGGAGTCGGCGCAGATCGCACAGCTGCTGAGCTCACCCTCGTCCTCGTCGGCGCCCCCTCCGGCGACCGGTGGCGGCACGTTCGCGTGGCCCGCGTCGGGTCCCGTCACGTCGCCCTACGGTTACCGCACACACCCCATCTTCGGCGACCGCCGTCTTCACACCGGCATCGACATCGGAGCGGGCTACGGCGCGACCGTCATCTCGTCCGAGCGCGGCTCCGTCGCGTTCGTAGGGGTGATGAGCGGCTACGGCAACGTCGTCGTGGTCGATCACGGCGGCGGCCTCGCCACGACGTACAACCACCTCTCCGCCTTCTCCGTGAGCAGCGGGCAGAGGGTCTCCCGGGGGACGCCGGTCGGAGCGGTGGGTTGCTCCGGTTACTGCACGGGTCCGCATCTCCACTTCGAGGTCCGGGTGAACGGCTCGCCGGTCGACCCGATGCCGTATCTGCAGTAGCGGCTGCGCGCTTACGCTTTAGCGACCATGCTCGTCCGCTACAAGATCTTCCTCGCGTTCGTCGCCGCGCTCTGTTTCGGAGCCGGGGTTTTCTCGTTGGGCTATTCGATGGCGGCGTCCGGTCGGAGCATCGTCCTGGGTGACTTCCGCGACGGTGATGGCTCGGCGCTGCTGTCGGAAGCGATCGACGAGATCAGATCCACCGCCGTCGACCCGCCTTCCGAGCGCGCTCTCGTGCGCGGCGCGCTCAAGGGGATGATCGACGTCGTCAAGAAGTCGGGCGATCCGTACGCACTCTTCTATACGCCGAAGGCGTACAACTCCTTCCAGGACCTGACGCGTGGTTCCTTCTCCGGCATCGGCGTTTGGCTGAAGGAGAAGGACGATCTCGAGATCGTTTCCGTCCTGCCCGATACGCCGGCCGTGGAAGCCGGCCTCGAGCGCGGTGACGTCATCACGTCGATCGACGGACGGCCGGTCGAAGGCATGACGAGTGACGAAGCCGTGGCGCGCATCAAGGGCAAGGAAGGGACGCAGGTCACGCTCGGGATCAGGCGAGGATCCGAGGACCTCCGTTTCACGATCACGAGGGCGCAGATCGAGCTCCCGAACCTAAAGGCTGGAACGGTCGGCGAGGACGTCGGGTACATCCGCCTCTTCGGTTTCGGCCGCGGTGCGGGGGAGCAGCTGCGGAACGAGGTGAAGCGCCTGCTGGACGGCGGCGCCACCGGCATCGTGCTCGACCTGAGAGACAACGGCGGCGGTCTCTTCACCGAAGGGATCGAGGTCGCCAGCGCGTTCATCGAGGACGGGACGATCGTCATCTACCGCGAGCGGGGGAGCGAGGACATCGCCTACGAGGCGGAGGGGAACGCGTTCCAGGACGTCCCGCTCGTCGTCCTCGTGAACGAGGGGACGGCGAGCGCCAGCGAGATCGTCGCGGGCGCGCTCCAGGAGACCGATCGCGCCGTCGTCGTCGGGACGAGAACGTACGGGAAGGGCTCGGTCCAAGAAGTCGTGCCGCTGTTCGACTCCTCCGCGGTCAAGCTCACGACCGCCGCGTATCTGACGCCGGGCGGTCGCAACATCAACGGGAGGGGGATCGAGCCCGACGTCGAGGTCGACGATCCCGCCGCGCAGAAGGCGCGGGCGGTCGAGATCCTGCGCGGGATCATGATCTCGACGACCGGCTCCGAGGGGTGAGCGCGGAGAAGGCCGGCGCGCCCCCGACCAAGCTCATTACCGCGAACCGGAAAGCGCGGCACGACTACGAGATCGAGGAGACGCTCGAAGCAGGGGTCGTATTGACCGGGACCGAGGTGAAGTCGTGTCGTGAGGGACGAGCGAACCTGACCGACGCCTATGCGACGGTCACCGATGGTGAGGTCTGGCTCCTTCAGGCGCACATCAGCCCGTACTCCTTCGGCAACCGGGCGAACCACGAACCGACGCGACCCCGGAAGCTGCTGCTCCACCGCGAGGAGATCCAGCGCCTTCAGGTAAAGGTCTCGCAGGAGGGACGTACGCTCGTCCCCTTGCGGTTGTACTTCAAGCACGGGCTCGCGAAAGCCGAACTCGCGGTCGCCCGCGGCAAGAAGCTCCATGACAAGCGGCAGAGCAAGGCCAAGCAGGATGCCGAGCGCGACATGCGGCGCGCCCTCGGGCGTCGCCGGTGAGCATGTGACAACCGATGTCGCAGAATGATCTGGGAGGTGAACGCCGATGAGCAGTGGAGCTGCGAAGACCGAAGATCAGTGGCGGGCGGAGTTGAGCCCCGAGCAATATGCCGTGCTGCGGGAGAAGGCGACGGAGAGGCCCTTCACCGGCAAGTACGTGTACACGAAGGACGACGGCGTCTATCGGTGCGCGGGGTGCGGCGCGGAGCTTTTCGATGCCGACACCAAGTTCGACTCGGGGAGCGGGTGGCCGAGCTTCACCGAACCCAAGAACCTCGACAACGTCCGGCTCGAAGACGACTTCAGCCACGGCATGCACCGGACGGAGGTCGTGTGTGCGAGCTGCGGGGGACACCTGGGCCACGTCTTCGACGATGGGCCCGGACCCGGGGGCAAGCGCTTCTGCATCAACTCGTGCGCGCTGGAGCTCGAGCCGGAAGAAGCCTGAGGGAAGAACGACGCCTCTGCGGACGTTGGATAATCGAGACGGACCTTGACAGCGTCTCCCGCGGAGCGGGAGCGGTCCACGAGGGGCTGAACTGGTATCGACCTCGACCGGACCGGAATAGGAGAAGCGAGCCGAGGACTCCCGGTGTGACCTCGCTAAATCCTCTGGGAAACCAATCAACTGCCGCTGCGTAAAGCACGGTCGCCGTCCCTTAATTGACGGCCGTCGGCCCGAGAGTCGCCTGCGCTTTCGGGATCCGGCGTCGCCTAGCAGGCTCACCGTCCGGCGCCCGCCCGGGGCAATGGACGGGAAATCTCACCCGGGCTGGGCCGCCGCCGCTGCCGTTCGCGAGCCGGCGGAGGCCGAGAATCGATCGCGGACTACGCTCGTAGAAGCCCTATTGCGGGGTCGTGGGACCCGGGTTCGATTCCCGGCAGCTCCACTTTCGCACCTTCCGAGAGTCCGGAAGGTGTTTTCCGCGTCCTTAGGCCGCGTCGCGCGCCTCGACCGTCGCTGCGTCGGGCGTCTCTGCCGGACGTACCGAGCCCCGCAGAAGCAGGAGCACGTAGGAACACAGGAGCACCAGCGCGAGGCATGCCACCGTGAGCAACACGGGCACGACCGGGAAAGCGATCGTGGCGGCGACCTGCACCGGATCGGTCTCTCCGCCGGCGCCGCCCGCAGCGAGATCGCGTGTCCGGCCGAGCGTCACGAGCCACACCACCCGCTCCACCGACACGACGATGCCGGTCGCGATGCCGGTATGGCGGGCGACGAAGCGCCACCGAGCGCGGCTCGAGCGACCGCCCGCGGCTCGTACGAGCTCCACGAACGGCATGCACAACGCGGAGATCACGAAGAACAGCCCGCCGAGGGCGAATCCGGGAAGACCTGCGGTCACGTCAATGCCCTTTCTCGTAGACGAGGAGCGTCCGCCCGACCACGTACTCCCGCCACATCGCCCGCAGCATGAAGAAGGCGTTGACGGCGCGCAGGACGAGGAACGACGGGTACGAGGCAAGGACGCGGACCACCTCGCGTCTCTTGACGCCCGTTACCAGCGCCGGGATGAGGATCGCCGGAGCATCGAGGAGGTAGCCGATCAAGAAGAACGGACTGACCGTCACGGCCAGGATCGGTAGCACGGCCAGCATCACCAGCGAGGCCACGACCGAGTCCCACACCGCCACCGCCACCATCGAACGGAGGTAGTGGAGCTGGAGCATCTGCCGCCAGTGCAGCCGCACGTTCTGGATGAATCCGTGGCTCCAGCGGGTCAGCTGCTTGCGCATGAACGTTGCGTCTTGCGGCTCGAGCGGGTAGCTGACGGCTTCGGGGACGAACCTCACCTCGTAACCGCGCTGGTAGAGCGTCCAGGTGAGGTCCATGTCTTCCGCCATCGTGCGGGTGCTCCAGCCACCGAGGTCTCGCAGCACGTCGGTGCGGTAGGCGGAGAAGCAGCCCGAGGAGATCAGCGGCTTGCCGTAGAAGTCCTGTACCGGCTTGGCGAAGCTGAAGGCGAACATGTACTCGAGGTAACGTCCGCGCTCCCACAGTGAGCGGACGCGCTGCGGCAACACGAATCCACACGCGGCCGCTACGTTCTCACGGTCGAACGCCGCCAGGACCTTCTCGATCGCATCCGGCGCGAGCGTCGTATCCGCGTCGATGGCGATCGTGAACTGGGTCTCGACCAACGGCAGAGCGACGTTCTGGGCACCGGCCTTTGAGCCCGTGTTCCGGAGCGGACGTAGCACCGTCGCCCCGCAACGGCGCGCCACCTCGCCGGTGTCGTCGTCGGAGCAGTCGTCGACCACGATCACCCTCTGCGGAGGAAGCGTCTGCGAGCGCAGGGAGCGGAGCGTCGCTTCGATCGTGGCGGCCTCGTTGTAGGCGGGGACGATGACCGTCACCGGGGCAAGCCGGCGCGGCGCGCCGGAATGGTTGCCGGGCTCGGTCCGCTCCTCGGTCTCGTGCGACGTTGGCATCACGAGCAGGTAATCGCACGAGGACCCCTCGAAGATACGGGAGATCGGCGATATACGTAGAGTTGCGTAGGTCAGCGGCAGCGGCGCCGTTCGACGATGCGGGGCTCGGTCTGGTAGCGGGTGAAGAACTCCTCCACCCGGCGTTCGCCGCCCCGTACGAGGATCCGCTCCACCACGATGTCGAAGCCGGCGCGGCCTTCGGAGATCACCCTCTCCTCGCCTCGCCGCAGGGAGCGGTTGACGCGGCAGTCCTCCGGAGGGTCTTTCCGGTTGTAGGGCTGCCCCGTGCGGGAGTCCACCGCGACGTCGGTGTTCCCGTAGAAGGTCACCGTGATCGAGGTGTCGGTGTAGGAGGTGTCGATGTAGATGCCGGCGTCCGAGTCGTTGCGGAACGCGAGGTCCGGAGCGGGGGTCGAGATCGTCGCTTCGCGGCCCATCGGGTAGCGGTCGATGTAGTAGGAGTGCGCCTGATACTCGAGGAAGTCGTAGCCGCCGAAGTAGATGGCGTTGAACATCGTCGTAGCGAACTGGCTGATGCCGCCTCCGACTTCGTCCACGAACTCTCCGTCGCGGATCGCCGGCGCCGCGACGAACCCGTTCGCCTCCGTGCGGGGGCCGACGTGATCGTTGAGCGAGAAGGATCCGCCCGGCTTGACCACGGCCCCGTCCACCATGCCGGCGATCCGGTGGATGTTCGTCACGCGCGGCTCGCAGCACGGGTGATAGGTGGTGAAGGAGGAGACGCGTTCGCTGATGTCGAGAGCGCGGGCGTCCTTGGTCGAGAATTCCGGCGGCACCTTCTCTCCCGGTAACTGGGCGCGCCGGTCCTCCCGGCGCGCCGCGAGCTCGAGGATCGTTCGGGCGGCCTTCCTCGGGGCGAACCGGAACCCGGCGTGCGACGGGACGACCTCCACCCTTCCCGAGACCAAGCTGAAACTCGCGTCTTGTGGTTCCTGCTCGACCCGCGCGATGTCCTCCTGGGGAAGCACCTCCTGTAGGTCTCCGGCCCGCACCTTCAGCGCGAGGTCGTCGCCCTCGCGGCGGACCCCGAGCAGACGCCCGATCTGCTCCGGCGAGATCTCGAGCGACGCGCCGCCCCGCGTCAGCACGACCGGCGCCGAGAGCGCTCGCTCCGCCTCCGCGACGAGACGGTCGACATCGTCCGCATCCGTGCGGGGCTCGCTCTCTTCGACCGGCGCCGTGACCTCGCTCTCTCCGACCAGAACCGCGCGCCGTCCGACGGCCGCCAGCTCCCGCGGGGGGACGACGACGCCGGGAGCGGGGTACACCGCTTCCACCGTGCGTCCCTCGATGCGAAGGTCCCCCTCCACCGGAGGGACGGAAAGGCGGCGCGCCGTCGCTCGTGCCCAAACGGCGGCCTTCGTCGCGGCGACGCGCTCCTCGGGGCGCACCTCGATCGCGCCTCCGAAGGCGACGAGATGGTCCCAGAGCGCCGCATAGGGATTCGCCTGGCGTCCGCGGCGCATGACCTCGTCGGCCGTGGCGGCGACGTCGAGCCCGTAGCCGGCCTCCGCGAACGTGGTCGAGGTGGACTCCCGCGGCTCACCGGCGGCCTCCGGGCGGACGACCCGCAGTCGCCGCTCGGCGCGCGCCCGGCCCATCTCCGTCAGGCGCCGCCGCAGGTCTTCCTCCGTCAGGCCTCCCACGGCGACGCCGGCGACCTCGACGCCGGGCAGCGCTCCCGGTCGTAGCAGGCGGAGCGCCGCCGCCAGCAGCGCGGCGACGAGGGTGGCGGCGACGGCCGCGCCCAGCAGGATCAGCGCGAGCCGGTCGACCCGCAACCGGCCGATGCGCAGGTCGGGCAGGCGGAGCATGGCCGCGACCCTATCGAGCCGTCATCGAGCCTCAGCGCGAGCGACACCCGCGGCGCGGGCCAGCCACGTCCCGAGCACGATCAGGATCAGGCTCAGCAACGGGTTGATCCGGACGATCGCGAGTGGCACGCCGGTGCGCGAGGCGAGGTCGTGAAAGCCGGCGACGGCGAAGCCGAGGATCCCGAGCGTCAGGTAGGCGGCGGCGACCGCAGCGGCGCCCGTTCCGCCCGGCGACGGTGGTGCCTCGGCGCGCCGCAGCGGCGGCCGCTCGAAGCGGCCGAACAACGCCACGAACCCGAAGAGGATCGCGGCGAGAACGAGCACCCACGGGACCCGCAGCAGCCACCACAAGGCGGTTCCGCCCGCCGGCTGAGGCCATCCCAGGGGATAGAGGACGGCGACGCCGACGAGGAGCGCGCTCAGGTGCCACAGGAAGACGGTCATGATGACGGAGTTGACGGCGATCACCCGCGCCCACGGTCGGTCCCGGGAAAGCCACCGGAGAGCCGCGGGGCGCGCGAGCATGGCGAGGCCCGTCTGCCACAGGATCAGCGCCACGATGCAGATCGTCGGCGGGTCCATGTTCGAGACCCGGTCCCCGGGCAGGCCGACCATGCTCCGGGGATAGGTCGGGAGCGACGTGAGCGCGACGAGCCCGGCGATCCCGGCGGCGGCGAGAGCCGCGTGCGTCCTCCGCCCGGCTCGTACCAGTGTGCCGTCTCCGTAGAAGAAGCCCAGCTGGTGGGCGAGGAGCCAGACGAAGGCGAAGTTGAGGTACCCGAGCGAGGTCGCGCCCGCGTTGAAGCGAACGACGTCGACGCAGGCGGCCGCCACGATCATGGCACCGGGGACGAGCATCCCGAAGCGGCGGTGCAGCCGGATCATCGCCGGCGCCGACGCGATCATGATGAGGTAGATGCCGAGGAACCACAGCGGCCGCGCGACCAGTCCGCCGGCGAGGGCCAGCGCGTCGCGCTCGACCCCGAACAGGTCGAGGACGGTCACGAGCGGCAGCCAGAGCGCGATGAACACCGCGGTCGGACGTAGGAGCCGTTCGGCGCGCCCCCACAGGAAGGCTCCGTAGCCTCCGCCGCGGCGCGCCGTCGCGTCCCACGAGACGAGGTTCGAGAAGCCGCCGACGAAGAAGAACACCGGCATCACCTGAAGGACCCACGTCGCGAGCCAGAGCCCCGGCACCACGGCGAGCGCGTTCTCGCCGGTGACGTCGCCGTCTCGCCAATAGACGATCGCGATCAGCCAGTGCCCGAGCACGACGACGCCGATCGAGAAAGCGCGCAGGAAGTCGACGTAGCGGTCGCGATCTTGCGGCGTCTCGCGCGCGAGGTCGAGGAAGCTGCGCCGCGGCCGTCGTTCCGTCACACACATCATCGTATGGCCCGATCGTCGGGAACCCCGGGTCTTCCGCGGCCGTCCAAGACCGCGAGACCCGACCGAGACGGGAGGCTGAAGATGAAGCGGCTCTTGCGGATCGTCGTCGCGCTGATGCTGTCCATCGTGGTGTCGGCGGGACCGGCGCTCGCGTGCGGCGGCCTCATCGGAGCGAACGACACCGTCAACCTCGTCCGCACGACCACGCTGGCGGCGTATCACGACGGCGAGGAGCACTACATCACGTCGTTCGCGTTCGCCGGCGCCGGTGCCAAGTTCGGCTCGATCGTCCCTCTTCCCGGCGTACCGACCTCCGTCGAGAAAGCCGGGAGGTGGACGTTGCAGCGGCTGCAGCTCGAGGTCGCGCCGCCCAACGGAGGCGGTGAGGCTCTCGTGGCCGTCGAGGCTGCCCGGACCGCCGACACCGCCGAGGTGCTGCTCGAGGCGGAGGTCGACGCGCTCGACATCACCGTCGTCAAGGGCGGCGGCGACGCGGTCGGCGCGTGGGCCAAGGACAACGGTTTCGTCCTCCCACCGGATGCCCCCGAAGTCCTCGATTTCTACGCCTCGCGCAGCCCGATCTTCATCGCGGTCCGGTTCGACGCGGAGCGGGTGAAGAACAGGAACCTCGGCAGTGGTGACGGCATCCCGATCCACGTCACGATCCCGACCGACGACCCGTGGGTCCCGCTCCGCATCCTCGGGTTGGGCAAGGACCCGCGCGAGACGGTCGAGGCCGACGTCTTCCTGTTGACGGACGAGCGCCCGTCACTCCTTCCGAACGCCGGTGAGACCTATGACGTGCGCGTCAGCGAGGCGGCCTCCCCCTCGCTGCTCGCGGACCTCCGATCTGATCGCAACATGGGCTGGCTGCCGGCCGACGACATGTGGCTGACGTACCTGCAGGTCGCGGCGCCCGCGGGAGCCCTCACGCACGATCTCGCGGTAGACGGGCGCGGCCGCGGCGCGCCGAACCCGGTGGACGCCGGCCTGGCCGGCTTCGCGGTGCCGGACGGACCCGCTGCGCCCGGCGCGCCGTGGGGGTGGATGGCCCTGGTTGTCGCCCTGGGCGCCGGCGCGCTCCTCGGCGTCGACCGGATGGTGGTGGCGCGGCGTTGAGGGTCCGCCCTCTCTTCGCTCTCGTGCTGCTCGTTGCGGCCGCGTGTGGCGCGCCGGACGACGACGTGAAGGTGACCCTCGAGCATTCGCGGTTCGCGCTCGACCGCACCGAGTTCCGTCCGGGCGAAACGGTGACGTTCGTCATCGTGAACGACGACCCGATCGACCACGAGTTCATCCTGGGGGACGAAGAGGTGCAGGACGTCCACGAGAGCGGCACGGGTCATCATCACGGCGAGGTGCCGGGTGAGATCTCGGTTCCGGCGGGGGAGACGCGGACCGCGACCTTCACCTTCCCGGTCGCGCTCGGCGGCTCCGACGGTACGCTCATCGTCGGATGTCACCTGCCGGGTCACTACGCCTACGGCATGAGGGCGGAGGTGCGAGTGACCGGCTGATCGGAGGCCGGACGTGATCGAGCTGACGACCACAGACCTGTTCGTGCGAGTGCTCGTCGCGGCGGGACTCGGCGGTCTCGTGGGCCTCGAGCGCGAGTTCTCCGACCAGCCGGCCGGATTCCGTACCCACATCCTCGTCTCGATCGGCGCGGCGTTGTTCACCCTTGTCGGGGCCGGGGCTCTCGCCCACTTCGACGGCGGCGATCCGGTGCGATTCGACCCCACCAGGGTGGCGGCGCAGGTCGTGACCGGCATCGGCTTCCTCGGGGCGGGCGCCATCATCCAGCAGGGCGTGAACGTACGGGGCCTCACGACCGCGGCGTCGCTGTGGGTGACCGCCGCGATCGGAACCGCCGTCGGGCTCGGGTTCCTCACCGGCGGAGCGATCGCCACCGCGGTGACGCTCGTCGCCTTGGTGGCGCTCAAGCAGGTGGAGCGTTGGCTGATCTCGCGTCTGAAGCGGGGTCACTTCCGAATGGTCGTGGACGGGACGGAGGACTTCCGCATCGTCGCCCTCATCGCTGCACTCGACGCATACAAGGGACGGATCCACAGCATCAAGCACATCGAGGAAGAGGAGCAGGGACACCGCTTCGTCGTGAGGGGCCAGGTCGCCTCCGCCGATCTCGTCGACCGGCTGCTCGAGGATGTGCGCGACCTGCCGGGCGTGCGGAACGTCGACCGAAGCGTCTGACGAAGAGCGTTCGATAGGCTCGGCGTTTCAGCTTTCCTACGGTGCGGCGTCACCGCCGCAGGGCGATCGGTCGGGAGGAGCCACCATGGCGGACGGAGCGAAGCCGAAGACGCGTGCGGTCTCGGAGATCATGAGCCATCCGGTGGTGACGGCGTCGCCTTCGGAGACGGTGGCGGAGGTCGCTGCTCGGATGAGAGAGCGCGGGGTGGGCTCCGTCGTGGTCGTGGAGGGCGAGCGCGTCTCCGGGATCCTCACCGAGAGAGACCTCGTTACGTTCGCCGGATCGGGCGCCGACGCCTCGACCGCGCTCGTGTCGGATTGGATGACGGAGGAGCCCGACACCGTCGGCCCCGACGAAGACGTAGAAACGGCGTTCAGCACGCTCGCCGACCGCGGCTACCGGCACATCCCGGTGTGCCGGGACGGCGGGCTCCAGGGGATCGTGTCCCTCCGCGACCTCATGCGGGTCGCTCGGATCGCGCCGGTCGAAGATCACGCGGCACCGGAGGTGCCGAAAGGGCTCGAAGGTGTGGCGGTCGCGGAGACGGAGATCGGCGATGTCCGTGGTCTGGAGGGCTTCTATCACTACCGCCAGTACAACGCCGTGGAGCTCGCGGAGAACCGCATGCTCGAGGACGTCTGGCACCTGCTCTATGAAGGCAAGCTGCCGACGAAAGCGGAGCGCGAGCGGTTCGTAGAGGAGATCCGCCCCCTGCGGGAGATCCCCGCCGGCGTGCGCGAC
>DATLFS010000071.1:0-28843 GCA_035540935.1 Actinomycetota bacterium | reverse complement strand
CATCGCAGCCTCCCGTTCGAACGGGTCGAGGGAGCGTCCGGCACAGGCGGGGGCGGGGGCGTCGGTCGGCGACGGGAGCGGCATCTCGGTTGGTCCGAGGCTTCGCGGTGACATCGCCTCTTGCGCAGCGGGAGCGCAGGCGACCGCGACCGCGAGGACGAGTGATGCGATCGGCCGAAGGTTCATGCCCGTCCCACCTTACCTGCGGTCCCCGCCGGCTCCGGCACCTCGTAGGGTGGTGCTCTCATGGAGGAGAAAGACCGCGGCGGAGCGATCCCGACCGGCTGGTTCCAGCGCGGAGCGCGGCTGGCAGGGCAGACCGGCAAGTCCGCCGCGAGGTTCCTCGGCACGCGGGCGCGCTCCTTCGCACACCCGGACCGAGCTAACGAATACCTCGACGTCTTCCACCGGCAGACGGCGCAGCAGCTCGTTCAGATGCTCGGAGAGATGAAGGGTGCGGCGATGAAGCTTGGACAACTCGCCTCCTTCTATGAGTTCGCGGCCGACAACGAGCACGTGGCGACATATCGCGACGCGCTGACGATGCTTCAGAACTCGGCTCCGCCGATGGACCCGGAGGCATCGAAGCAGGTCATCCGCGAGGAGTTCGGCGCGCCGGTGGACGAGGTGTTCGCCGAGTTCGACGACGAGCCGGTGGCTTCGGCCTCGATCGGACAGGTTCACCGGGCCGTCTTGCCGACGGGCGAAGAGGTGGCGGTCAAGGTCCAGTATCCGGGCGTCGACGAGGCGGTGCGGGCCGATCTGAAGAACGTCACCGCGATGACGAAGATCGCCGTTGCCATCGCTCCCAATCTCGATCCGCGCGAGATCGCAGCCGAGGTCAAAGAGCGGGTACTCGAAGAGCTCGATTACCGGCGCGAAGCGGCGAACCAGCATCACTTCCGGCAGCTCTACGACGACCACCCGTTCATCGTCGTCCCCCGCGTCTATACCGACTACTGCCGGCCGCGGGTCATCACCCAGGAGTTCATCCACGGGAAGCCGTTCATGACGTCGATGACCTGGCCGCAGGAGCGGAAGGACGAGCTAGCGGAGATGCTCTTCCGCTTCTTCTACGGGAGCTTCCACAGGTTCCTTCTGTTCTCCGCCGATCCGCATCCCGGGAACTACCTGTTGCTCGACGACGACCGCGTCGCGTTCCTCGACTACGGGCTGATGCGCGCTGTGGATCCCGGCACCTACAAGTTGTTGCTCGAGACGATCCTTGCCCTGATCGACGACGATCGGTCGCGCTGCCGGGAGGCCTTGGAGGGTCTGGGCATCCTGAACGCGAGGACGCCGGACATCGACCAGATCTGGCACCACTTGAAGTTCATCAACCGGCCCGTGCTCGAGGACAAGCCCGTCACGGTCGACCCTGATCTCGCCTCGAGCATCGGCGCCGCGGGGTTCGATCCCCGCTCCGAGGCATTCCAGGCTCTCCGCAAGCTCGGCGTTCCTCCCCTCATGGTCACGTTCAACCGGATGTCTTTCGGCGTCGGATCGGTGATGGCGCGCCTCGAGGCCACGCGCAACTGGCAGCGGATCTCACGAGAGATGTGGTTCGGCGAGCCGTCGGAGACACGCCTGGGGCGCGCCGAGCAGGAGTGGTTGGCGAAGGCGCATCCGGATCACCGGCCCCCGCTCGGCAGCGACTAGGGAAGGCCGCCTTCGCTCCAGCGGGCGACCGCGCCCACGACCAGCTGGACGGCGATGGCGGTCAGCAGCAGCCCCATGATCCTCGTCATGAAGTGGATCGCGCTCGGCCTCACCAGGTGTGACGCCGCGGCTGCGAACCTCAGCGCGGCGAGGACTGCCACCAGGGCGCCCATCAGCCCTGCGATGACGGCTATCCGTCCTTCTGCGTCCGGATAGCGGCCCATCTGCACCATCGCCGCAACAATGGTGCCCGGACCTGCGAGCAGCGGCGTGCCGAGCGGCACGAGCGCGACGTTCGCGTCCGCGTGCGCCGCGGACATCAAACTCTCTGCACCTCGCAGCATCTCCAAGGCGACGATGAACAGGAGGACCCCGCCGGCGACCATCAGGCTCTCGAGGCTGATCGACAGGAACTCGATGATCAGCCGCCCGAAGATGGCGAAGACGAGCACGACGATCGTCGCGACGCCTACCGCCTGATAGGCGGCGCGGTTCCGCTGCCGCGGTTCCATGCGGCCGGTCAGCGCCAGGAAGACGGGGACGTTCCCGAGCGGGTCGAGGATCACGAGAAGGGTCACGAGCGTCTGCCCGAAAGCGTTGAGGTCCATCCGGCCAGCTTCTCACCCGCGGCGTCGCGCCCGGTAGGGTGGCGCTCCCCACCGACTTCGACGAGGAGGTCACGGATGGCGCAGGTGGAGCTCCTTCCCGAGGTCCAGAAGTTCCTCGAGGGACGGCCGAAGATGATCATCGACGGCGTTCAAACGGACGCCTCGTCCGGCGAGACGTTCGATGTGATCGATCCGTCAACCGGACGTCCCTTCACCGCGGTCCCGCGCGGCGGCGCGCCCGACGTCGATACCGCGGTAGCCGCGGCGCGCCGAGCGCACGAAGAAGGACGCTGGCGCGGGTTGAGGCCGGGGAAGCGGGCGGAGATCCTCTTCAAGATCGGTGAGCTGATCAAGAAGAAGACACCCGAGCTCGCGCAGATCGAAACCCTCGACTCCGGCAAGCCGCTCCGTACGGCCTCGGGCGAGATCTGGAGCGCCGGAGAGGCGTTCCGCTATTACTCCGGCTGGCCGACGAAAGTCTTCGGCGAGACGAATCCCACCGACGAGTCGATGCTCGTGTATACGCTCCGGGAACCGGTCGGCGTCTGTGGCGGGATCACGCCGTGGAACTACCCGATGGTGATGGCCGCATGGAAGATCGCACCGGCGCTCGCTTTCGGCAACACGATCGTGCTGAAGCCGGCCGAGCAGACGCCGCTCACGGCTATCCGGCTCGCCGAGATCTGTCTCGAGGCGGGCGTGCCGGAAGGTGTGGTGAACGTGGTGACGGGGTTCGGGCCGGAGGCCGGCGCGGCTTTGGCGGAGCACGAGGATGTCGACAAGATCGCCTTCACCGGTTCGACCGAGGTCGGCAAGATCATCCTCAAGGCGTCGGCGGGGAACCTGAAGCGCGTGACGCTCGAGCTCGGCGGCAAGAGCCCCAACATCGTCTTCCCCGATGCAGACATGCGCCGCGCGGCGAAGGGATCGATGCTCGGCGTGTTCGTGAACGCGGGGCAGACCTGCACCGCCGGCACGCGCATCCTGGTCGAGCGGTCCATCCACGATGAGTTCGTCTCGGCGATGGTCGAAGCGACCAAGGCGATGAAGCTCGGGCCGGGACTCGACGAGCAGAGCGCGATCGGGCCCGTCGTGTCGCAGGAGCAGCTCGAACGCGTCACGGGGTACATCGACGTGGGAAGGTCGGAGGGCGCGGAGCTCGTGCACGGCGGCGAGCGAGCGACGGAGCTGGGGGACGGCTACTTCGTGCAGCCGACCATCTTCACGGGCGTTCGCAACGACATGCGGATAGCCCGGGAGGAGATCTTCGGTCCGGTTGCCGCCGTCATCGAGGTCGACGACGCGGATCATGCGATCGAGGTAGCGAACGACACGATGTACGGCCTCGCCGCGGCCGTCTGGACGCGGGACATCTCGACCGCGCACAAGGTGGCGCGAGGGATCAAGGCGGGCACGGTGTGGGTCAACACGGCCGGCCTCTACGATCCGGCGACCTCATTCGGCGGCTACAAGCAATCGGGATTCGGCCGTGAGCTGGGTCTCCATTCGGTGGAGACGTACACCCAGACGAAGTCCGTCTGGGTCTCGCTCAAGTAGTCAGCCGACGTCGAAGCCGCGGGCGCCGCGGGGCTCTTCCTGGTTCACCTCGACATCGGTGACGGTCGCGCCGGCCGGGCCGTGGCGGCACCAGGCGACCACCGCCTCGACCGCTTCGGGCGATCCTTCGACGATCACCTCCACGCGACCGTCGGGGAGGTTGCGCGCCGAGCACGGCGTATCCGGCTCGGCGGCCACTCGGCGGCACGTGTCGCGGAAGAAAACGCCCTGCACCCGTCCGGACACGACGATCCGGCGCCGGATCACGTGTCGGCGCCCGCCGGCCGCAGGACGACCGTGTCGTGCTGCGGCTCGAGCGCCAGGACGGCGTCGGGCCACATCGAGGCGACCTCGGAGTCGACGAAGATCCTGAGGCGCCCCGCCTCGACGACGTGCTCTCCCGGGCCCGGCCCGTCGGCCAGCTCTACCTGCACCACGTCGCCGCCGCCCAGGCCGCGAGCCGCCCGCAGCCGGACGCCGCCGCCGCGGATCCCGGCCATCTCCAGGGACCGCGCGAGCACCTCCGCGGCCTCTTCCGTCACCTCCAGCGCCATGGGACCTCCCGATGCCGTGGCTCAAGGCATATCCGTGTCCGGCCGATAGTTGCATGACCCGGCGCGACGCCGCGCCTCGATCTCGACACGAAAGGCCGGGTGTGACCAACCATCAGGACCCGGGGACGATCGTCCCGGCGCCGTCACTGGTCGCGTCTTACCGGCGTCTGGGCGATCTCTTCAGAGACCTGCTGTCCGAGCAGAGCGTCGACGTCCTCCTCGAGCACACCGCGGATGCGCTCTCCGAGCTGGTCCCGTACGACTCACTCACGATCTACGCCGTCGGGGAGGATCCGAGCATCCTGACGCCGGTGGTGGCGCGCGATCAATGGGCCGAGGAGGTCCTGAGCTCGTTCGTGGTGCTCGGCGAGGGGATCACCGGTTGGGTCGCGCAGAGACGTGAGGCGTTCATCAGCAACGAGGTCCACCTCGACCCGCGGGCACAGCAGGTTCCGGGAACCCCGCTCGAGCCGGAGGCGCTCATCTGTGTCCCGCTCGTCGCTCGCGATGCGCTGAAGGGCGCGCTCAACATCTACCGTTCCGGGGCCGGCGCGACGTTCGACCGTGACGAGTTCGAGCTCGCGCAGCGATTCGCCGATGCGGCGGCTCTCGCGATCGACAACGCTCACATCCGCGCCGCGCTGGAGCATCAAGCTCAGACGGATTCGCTGACGGGCCTCTACAACCACCGCTTCTTCCACGAGCGCCTCCGTGCCGAGCTCACCCGCGCCAGCAGAGCTCACGACTCCGTGGCGTTGCTGGTCTTCGACCTCGACGACTTCAAGCGCGTGAACGACATCCACGGGCATGCCGTCGGCGACCACATCCTCGTGGCGATCGGCGACATCCTTCGAGCCACCGTCCGCGCCTCCGACGTGCCCTGCCGCATCGGCGGCGAGGAGTTCGCCGTCGTCCTGCCGTCGTGTGACGCCGGCGACGCGCTGGTCCTCGCCCGACGCGTCGCCGATCGCCTGGCGGCGCATGATTTCGATCCCGCCGGGAAGATCACGGTCTCTGCCGGCATCGCCCAGGGGCCGGAGCACGCGATGAACCCACGCGAGCTGGTCGCCTGCGCGGAGGCCGCGATGATGAGCGCGAAATCGAAGGGCAAGGACGCGATCGTCCTCTTCGACGACGCAGAGGAGGTCGAGCGGACGGGGGTTCGGCGAGGCGACGTTCGATCGATCGCTCACCTCAAGATGCTGCAATCGCTCGCCGGAAAGCTGAACCGGCTGAACGACGTACGCGAGATCGGCAACACGATCGCAACCGAGCTGCGCACGCTCATCGACTACCACAGCTGCAGGGTCTACATGGTCGAGGACGACGTGTGCGTGCCGATCGCCTACCACGGCGACTCGCAGCCGACGGACGATGCGATGTCGACGGTGACCTGCCGGGTCGGCGAGGGCATCACGGGACGGGCCGCGGAAAGCGGCCGGTCGATACTCGTGGACAACGCGCTGACGTGCGATTTCGCGGTGCAGGTGAGCGGAACCGACGACATCGAGGAGTCGATCCTCGCCGTGCCGCTCGTGTACGGGGTGCGGGTCGTCGGAGTCGTTGCGATCTCCAAGCTCGGTACCGGCCAGTTCGACGAAGACGACGTCCGCTTGCTGGAGGTCCTCACGGGCCACGCGTCGGTGGCGATGGAGAACGCGCGCCTTTACGAAGCGCAGCGCCGCGAGGCCGATCACGCCCGCGCGCTCCTGGGATTCGCCGATGCTGCGAACCGGATCCATGCCTTCAACGCGATCTGCGATGAGACGGTTCGTATGGCAGCGCGGCTGCTCGACGCCAGGCAGTCGTCACTGTGGCTGAAGGAAGAGCGGACCGGCGAGTTCCGCTGCGCGGCTCACGAGGGCTACGTGGAGGAAGAGACGGGAAGGGCGGCGATCCGCATGCGCGTACCGCCCGAGCTGGGCGAGGCGTTGCTGCGAGACCATCGGGAGCCCTTCCGCCTGTCACCCGAGGAAGCCGCCGCGGCGTTCGGACTTCCTCCCGGTTCGATCCCGGTCCCGGTAGCAGTGGCGCCCCTTTACTCGGGCGAGGGACTCAGCGGCTGGATCACGGTGCGGCAGCCGTTCGACAAACACGGCCAGTACTTCACCGAGGAACGGCTTCGCTTGTTCGCCTCGCTCGCGTCGCACGTCTCGTCGGCGCTGCAGAAGGCGGTCCTCTACCGGGAGTACAAGGAGAACGCGGAGATCGCGAGCTCGCTCCTGCGCTTCTCTTTCGAGCTCGCGGACGCCAACGACCTAGACACCATCGTCCGCCGCACGGTCGAGTTGACGGCGCAGATCACCGGCGCGCCGAAGACCACCATCTGGTTCGAGAACGTGGATCGCGGCGGCATGAGCTGCGCGGCGGCGTGGGGGGTCCACCAGGACGAGAAGACGTTGATCGAGAAGGTCCGCTTCTCGGCGAACGTGGTCGACCTCTTCCGCGAGGCGACGTCCCCGCTCGTGGTGACCAAGAAGATGGTCGAGAGCGTCGAAGGGACGGACGACCTGGTGCACAACTTCCCGGCGGTGCTGGCTCCGCTGCGGCTGGAAGGCGGACGCCTCGCCTGCATCATCGCGACCGCGCCGGCGCTGGGCGATTACGAATTCTCTCACCGGAAGATGCGCCTGCTCGCCGGGATCGCCAACCAGGTAGGGATGGCGGTCAACAACGCTTTGTCGTTCGAGAACCTCGAGCGCACGTTCCTCGACACCGTGGAGTCACTGGCGAACGCGCTGGAGGCGAAGGACGAGTACACCTCGTCGCACGCTCGCTGGATCACCGACGCGGCCTTGCTCGTCGGAGACGAGCTGGGGATGGATCGCGACGCGCTGAAGCGGCTCGAGCTCGGAGCTCTCTTCCACGACATCGGGAAGATCGGCATCCCCTCGGCCATCCTGTCGAAGGCCGGGCCGCTGGACGACCGAGAGTGGGAGGTCATCCGGACGCATCCGGAGTTGGGCGAGAAGATCCTCGCTCCTATCGGGCGGCTCTCCGACGTCCGCCCCATCGTCCGGCACTGTCACGAGCACTTCGACGGAAGCGGCTATCCCGACCGCAAAGCCGGCGAGGACATCCCCCTCGAGTCGCGGATCATCCTCGTGGTCGACGCCTTCCACGCGATGACGAGCGACCGCCCCTACCGCAAGGCCCTTCCATTGGAGGAAGCGTGCGGGAGACTCGAGCGCGCGGCGGGAACGCAGTTCGACCCGCACGTCGTCCGGGCGTTCCTCCGTCTGATCGAGCTTCGCCCCGAGATCGCAACGGGCGTGGGGGACTAGGAAAAGAACTCCCGGAACCGCTCGACCGAGACATTCCCTCCCGAGACGACCACGCCCGTCGTGCCGCCGCGATCCCCGAGCTTCCCGGCGAGCAGCGCGGCGACGGCGGCGGCTCCGCTCGGCTCGACCACGATCTTCATCGTCTCGAAGAGGAAGGCCATCGCACCGACGATCTCCGCGTCGGACACGGTGACGATCTCGCTCACCAGCTCGCGCACCACTTCGAACGTCAGCACCCCCGGCGTGTCGGCCTGGAGGCCGTCGGCGATCGTGCGAGGTACGTCGATCCTGACCCGGCGTCCCGCCGCGAGCGACCTCCGCGTGTCGTCGGCCGCCTGCGGTTCCACCCCCACGACCCGAACGGCGGCGTCGCCGTCCCGCGCCGCGGTGGCGCAGCCGGAGATCAGCCCGCCTCCGCCGACGGGGACCACGAGCGTGTCGACCGGACCCGCCTCGTCGAGGAGCTCGAGGGCGCAGGTTCCCTGTCCCGCCATGATGAGCGGGTCGTCGTAGGGAGGGATCAGCGTCATCCCCTGCTCGCGGGCGATCCGCTCACCGAGCGCGACCCTGTCCTCGCGGTAGCGGTCGTAGGTCGTCACCTTCGCGCCGTAGCCGATCGTCGCCTCGCGCTTGCTCGCGGGGGTGTCCTCGGGCATGAGGATCAGCGAGCGGGCGCCTATCAGCGAGGCGCTGAGAGCGACCGCCTGAGCGTGGTTGCCGGACGAGTAGGCCATCACACCGGCCGCTCGCTCCGCCGGCGTGAGGGAAGAGATCTTGTTGAAGGCCCCGCGGAACTTGAAGGCGCCTCCGCGCTGGAAGTTCTCGCACTTCAGCAGGGCTTTCGTCCGCGCGGCCTCGTCGAGGGTGCGCGAGCGTAGGACCGGAGTGACGTGCGCCGCCCCGGCGATCGTCCGAGCCGCGGCGCGAACGTCTTCGGCCGAGATCAAGGTTTCCGGGCGCCGGCCTGTAACTCCTCGGCCTTCTCGTCGGGGATCTCGCGCCCTTCACTCCGGAGCGACGCGATCACGGAGACGGTGAGGACGGCGACGATCACCGAGAGCGACACCCAGGGATTGATCTTGTAGAACTCGCTGACGAGCATCTTGATTCCGACGTAGACGAGGATCGCCGAGAGACCGATCTTCAGGTAGGTGAAGCGTTCGATCATCCCGGCGAGCAGGAAGTACAGGGCCCTGAGGCCGAGGATCGCGAACGCGTTCGACGTGTAGACGAGGAACGTGTCCCGGGTCACGGCGAAGATCGCCGGGATCGAGTCGACGGCGAAGATGACGTCGGTCGTCTCGACGACGACGAGGACGGCCAGCAGAGGCGTCGCCATCAGCTTCCCCGCCTTCCGGACGAAGAACTTCTGTCCCTCGTACTCCGACGTCATGGGGAGCACTCGCCTCACGAACGAGAGCACCGGGTTCCGTTCCGGGTGGATCTCCTCGTTCTTGTGCCACGCCATCCTGATCCCGGTGAAGACGAGGAAGCCGCCGAAGACGTAGATCATCCAGTGGAAGTTCTCGAGCAGCGCCGCTCCGCCGGCGATGAAGACGGCGCGGAAGACGAGCGCGCCCAGCACACCCCAGAACAGGAGCCGGTGCTGGAACTCGGCGGGAACCGAGAAGTAGCTGAAGATCAGGGCGAAGACGAAGATGTTGTCGACCGAGAGGCTCTTCTCGATCAGGTAGCCCGCCAGGTACTCGCCGGCGCTGTGGGGCCCCTGCCACCACCAGACGATCACGCCGAAGACGAGCCCGAGGAAGATCCAGAACGCGCTCGTCCAGGCGGCCTCTCGCATCGTCACCTTGTGCGCCTGCCGGTGGAAGATGAAGAGGTCGGCAAGCAGCATCGCCAGGATGAAGGCGAGGAAGGCGATCCAGATCCAGGGGGCAACGGTCATTGCGGCACCTCCGTCGGGGAACGGCACGGGCAGACGAAGGTCTCTCCCGCCCGCCGTCCGTGGTCACGGGCCGGCGTCCCCGGACGCTCCGCGAACGGAGCGTCGTAATGACGGAGACGCCGTTGGGGATACTCCCCCTCGGTGTCGGGGCCGAACCTAGCAGAAGCTCGACCTCTCGATCCGCCTTAAACGGGTTTGAACTGCTCGAACGGGTTGCGGCAGCTCTTGCAGTAGTAGACGGCGCGGCAGGGGGTCGGCCCGAAGGGACTCTCGGCGACGGTGTCGGCGGAATCGCAGAAGGGGCAGCGCGCGGCGGCCGGCAGACCGATCGATGTCACCAGGACCGGGCCCGTCCCGGTGGGAGGCGCGAGGCCGAACTCCTTCAGCCGTCGCCTGCCCTCCTCCGTGATGCGATCGGTGGTCCACGGCGGGTCGAACGAGAGACGCACCTCGACCTCGCGGGCGCCGGGCACGGCCTCCACGGCGCGCCGTACATCGTCCTGGATCTCTGCGACCGCGGGGCACCCGGAGAAGGTCGGGAGCACCGTGACCGCGATCCGATCGGGGTCGACGCGGACGTCGCGGATCATGCCCATGTCCACGACGGATACCGCCGGTATCTCTGGATCCATCACGCCGCGGAGCGCCTCCCAGACCTGCGCCTCGTCCGGCGCGACCCGCGTTACCACGACGCCCCCGGGTTCTCGCGATACGTGGCCGTCATCTCTTCCCACAGCGGTTGGAAGTCCTCCGACCTGTTCCCGCTGCGGCCGCCGAAGGCCCTGCCTGCGGGCTCGGGATCCGCGCCGTCGTCGGACTCGATGAGATCCCCGGACGAGGAGGCGATGAACTCCGCGGCCGCATCGGCGCCGGCCCCGACCTCCGTCGGCAGTCCCAGCTCGTCGAGCGCCCGGGCCGCGCGCTCGACGTAGCGCTTTCGCAGCTCGTCGCTCGGGACCGGGAGCAACCCCCTCTCGAGTGCTTCGTGTTCCGACTCGAGCGGCTCGAAGAGAGCGATCGCCTCGGGGAAGGCGTGCGTCAGGGAATCGATCAGACGCGTCCTGCCGTCGACCGGGCCTCGCGCGACGCGCTCGATCCACATGTCGGCGTGGAGCAGGTGGTAGCGCTCCTCCCGTCGGAGCTTCGTCGCCACGGCGCGCAACCCATCGTGTGAGGACTCGGAGAGCGCCTCCAACCGAACGTCCTCCGCCGTGTCGTAGAGCCAGTGACGCGCAAGGGTGTAGCCCCAGTCGCGGTTCGGGCGTTCGCAGAGGATCGCGTGCCGGTAGTCCTCCGGTTTGCGTCCCAGCGCGATCGCATCGGGATCCGATCCCTCCATCTCCGCGACCAACCCGTAGAGGGCGGCGGCGTGGCCGATCTCGTCCTGCGCGATCGACGAGAAGGCGACGTCCTCCTCAATGTGCGGCGCGTGCCCCGTCCACTCCGAATGGCGATGACCGATGACGAGCTCGTCGTCGGCGGCGGCGAGAAGCAGCGCGCGCAGCGCGTCGTCCATCATGCGGCTCCGCCGCCGCTGAGCTCTCGGACCCGCGCGAGCGCCTTCTCGCGCTTGTGGATCACGTCGCGGTAGCCCGAGGCGAACCGGTAGGACTTGTCGCCCGTCGGCTCGAGCAGAGACTCGTCCTTGAACGAGTGGATGTCGCTGCGCCGCGCGACCCAGAGGTGCTCTCCTTCACCGCGGCGGAGGAAGCACTCCTTCGCCATGATCAACGCCATGTCCGGATCGGGCGCGATCACCGCGCCACAGTGCTCGAACGGGTCCTTGTGCCCATGCCGGCGGAAGACCTCGTAGACCTCCATCGGATGCCTCAGGCCGCGTGGACGACGGGCTCGGCCATCGCCTCGCGCACCCATCGGTGCTCGTCGTACATGCGCCGCCGCCACGCGAGCCGCCGCTCCGTCTCCGGCCCCTGGTTCCGCTTGATCGCCTCGAGCGGCTGCCAGTCGATCTCCTCCTCGCGCACGACCCAATGGTCTCCCTGCCGGACCGGCGCCGGCGTGGGGAACGTGAAGCCGAGCTCGAGGACCTTCGGCACGTAGCGATCGAGGAATTCCTGGCGCAGGTCCTCGTTCGTCCGCGTCTTCACCTTCCAGCGGAGGAGCAGGTCCTTCTCGACGTTGGACCTGGGTCCGAAGAAATGGATGATCGGCAGCCACCACCGCTCCAGAGCGTCCTGGAACATCCACCGCTGCCGGTCGGTGCCGGAAGCGAGCTCGAGCGTGATGTCCTCGCCGTGGCGGAGGTGCAGTTGCTCTTCGGCGCAGATCCGCTTGAGGACCCGCGCGTAGGGCGCGTACGACGAGTCGCGCAGCGCGGCCTGCGTGACGAGCGCCGCGCCGTCGATCAACCAGCCGATGACGGCGACGTCACCCCAGTGACGCACGGGATAGTGGAAGACGTTGTGGAACTTGCTCTTCCCGGTGACGAGATCCTCGTACATCGCGTGGCGGCTCTTCCCGAGGTCCTCCGCCACGCGATAGAGGAGCTGAGCGTGACCGACCTCGTCTTGGATCTTCGCGGCGAGCGACATCTTGCGCCTCAGGCTCGGGGCGCTCGGCAGACACTCCCTCTCCGGGAGCGCTCCCATGATCTCGGAGTTGGCGTGCATCTCGACGAACTTCAGGACGCCGCGCCGGTAGTCGTCCGGCATCCAGTCCTCCGTCTCGACCTTGCCGCCCGCCTCGACGCGCTCGGCGAAGGCGGCGAGCTTCTCTTCGTAGGTCATCCAACGTCCCCTTTCCCGGTCGATCTCAGTCCGTTAACGATGAGCCCCGCGAAGCGCCCGCCGACCTCACGCGGCGTCAGCCGCCCACCCGGGCGATACCACTCGTAGGTCCAGTTGGCCGCGGAGAGCACTAGGAGGACCGCGAGCCGAGCGTCGGCGTCGGCGCGGAACTCGCCCGAGGCGATCCCGTCCTCCACTATCTCCGTCACCATCGCTTCGTAGCGATCCCGCTTCGCCTGGATGATCGCTCGAAGGTCGTCCGAGAGGTAGCGCCACTCGTTGAGGAACACCGTCGCGGCTTCGAGGTGCACCGCGGCGGTCTCGACGTGGCCGACGAGCAGGGCCTCGAGTCGCTCCGCGGCCGATGCCTTCAGCGCGACGGCTTCGGCCCCACGGGCGAGGAACCGCTCGGCGCCCTCGTCCACGACCTCGAAGAGCAGCTCTTCCTTGGACCCGATGTGGGCGTACAGCGACCCGCGCAGGAGGCCGAGCGCGTCGCCCAGATGCTGCATCGACGTGCCGTGGTATCCGCGCTCGGAGAAGAGACGCGCCGCGGCGCGGACCACTTCCGCCCGGCGGGGGCTGGAGCGCTCGACGACGCGGGACATGCGACCTCCTCGGAGAACAAACGACTGTTTGGAAGCATACCGCCCCGACCGGACCGGCGCAAAACGGCTACGGTCCCTGCATGGACGGCCTCAAGGCGCTCCGCGCGCTGTTCGCCTCGCTCGTGGCCGCGCCGCTCCTGATCCTCGTGGTCCTCGTGATCGTGATGGACGATCTCGGCGCCCCCTCACCCTCCGAGGCCCTCGCCGCCGTCGCCGCGGCCGCCGCGGGCCTCGTCGGGTCCCGATGGGCCGACCGGCGTCCGCTGCCGGCGGGCGCCGACGACGCGGGCGTCGCGGCCGCCTACCGGACCTCGTTCTTCCTCTCTTTCGCGCTGGCGGAGGCCGGGCTGTTGATCACGTTCGTGCTGTCGTTCCTCGTCGGCGGCGTCTGGCCCTACCTCATCGGCCTCGCCGCCTTCCTGCTCGCGATGGCGCTGCTCGCGCCGACCGACCGGAACCTCGCGCGCCGGCAGGAGGAGCTGATGCACGCCGGATCGACGGTCGATCTGAAGGACGCGCTCCGCACCTCGACATCTGCCTGACGCGCCTGGGGCGCGCCGTATCCTTCCGCCGTGCCTCCCGACCGCGCCGCAGCGGCAGGCGAGCGGATCCGTCCGATCCTTCGCCGCCTCAAGAAGGAGTATCCGGACGCCACGATCGCGCTCGAGTTCTCGACCCCGCTCGAGTGCGTGGTCGCGACCGTGCTCTCGGCGCAGTCCACGGACGCGAAGGTCAACGAGGTCACGAGATCGCTCTTCCGGAAGTACCGCCGCCCCGAGGACTACCTCGCGGTGCCGGAGGAGGAGCTTCAGGAGGACATCCACGCCACGGGTTTCTTCCGCCAGAAGACGCGCTCGCTGCGCGGACTCTCTCAGGTCCTGCTGGACCGCTACGGCGGCGAGGTCCCCAAGACGATCGCGGAGCTGGTGACGCTGCCGGGCGTGGCGCGCAAGACGGCGAACATCGTCCAGGCGGCGTGCTTCCCGGAGCAGACGAAGAAGGACCCGGACGCCGGCATCGCGGTCGACACGCACGTCGGCCGGCTGGCCGTGCGGCTGGGGCTGACCGAGCACGGACCGAAGGACGCGGAGAAGATCGAACGCGATCTGCTACAGGTGGTCCCGAAGGCGGATCGCCCCCTCGTCTCGCACCTGCTCATCGACCACGGCCGGAAGGTATGCGACGCGAAGAGGCCTCGCTGCGCCGACTGCGTCGTGGAACCTCTCTGCCCCTCGAGCCAGGAGGCGGGGTTGCCCGACCGTTACCGGGAGGCCATGGCCAAGAAGAGAAGGCCGGCGCCCGCGCGGTGAACCCGGCCGGCGTCGCACTGGTGGTTGCGGCCGCGGTGATCTGGGGGACTACGGGCACGACGCAGGCGCTCGCACCCGGTGCCGCCACGCCGCTGGCGATCGCGGGCGTTCGCGTCGTCTTCGGCGGTGCGGCCTTGGTGGCGATCGCTCTTGCGGGGCGTTCCTTCTCGCGGCGGCCGCCGCTCGGCCTTGCGATCGTCCTCTCCGCCTGCGTCGCCTTCCATCAGCTGGCTTTCTTCGCCGCGGTCGAACGGACCGGTGTGGCGGCCGGAACGATCGTGACCATCGGATGGGCTCCGGCGGCCGCAGGCTTGCTCGCGTTCGCCATCTACCGGGAGCGGCCCGGGCGGCGGTGGTACCCGGCGACGGCCCTCGCGGTGGCGGGTTGCACGTTGCTGGCGCTGTCCGGGGGAGAGGTGGCGGTCGACCCCCTCGGGATCGCGCTGGCGATTGCGGCGGGGTCGGGCTACGCGGTCTACACCGTGGTCGCGAAGTCGCTCGTCGCGACGCGCCCCCCCGGCGAGGTGGTCGCGCTCGCGTTCGGTGGCGCCGCGTTGTTGCTGCTCCCGGTACTGGCCTCCCAGGACCTCGGCTGGCTGACGGAGCCGCGGGGGGCCGCCGCGGGCTCGTGGCTGGCGCTCGGCACGGTCGCGATCGGCTACACGCTGTTCGGGCGCGGTCTGATGCTCGTGCCCTCGGGGAGCGCGGTCACGCTGACGCTGGCCGAGCCGGTGACCGCCGCTCTGCTCGGAGTGCTCCTGCTGTCGGAGCGATTGACCGCACCGGCCTGGGCGGGAGCGCTCCTCGTCCTTCTCGGCCTCGCGTACCTCGCCCTCGGGACCCGCTCCGCACCGGAGATCGAGGCGGCGCCGGAGACCCCTCCTCCGGCCGGATAGGTACCGGCGCCGCCGCCCGACCCCCTACGATGGCACGGCGATGAGCAATCCCCCACGCCGTAAGAAGGTGGTTCTGGCCGCCCCCCGCGGCTACTGCGCCGGCGTCGACCGCGCGGTCAAGATCGTCGAGCGCGCGCTCGACACGCTCGGCGCGCCGGTATACGTGCGTAAGGAGATCGTGCACAACCGGCACGTCGTGAGCGAGCTCGAGAAGAGGGGAGCGATCTTCGTCGAGTCGGAGAACGAGGTGCCGGAAGGGGCGACCTGCATCTTCTCGGCGCACGGCGTCTCTCCAGAGGTTCGCCGCAACGCCGAGGCGCGCAGGCTGCAGGTGATCGACGCCACCTGCCCGCTGGTGACGAAGGTGCACCTCGAGGCGAAGCGCTTCGCGCGCTCCGGCCGCCGGATCGTGCTGGTGGGACACGAGGGGCACGAGGAGATAGAGGGGACCGCGGGTGAGGCGCCGTCGTCGACGGTCGTGGTGGAGGACGTCGCCCAGATCGACCGGCTCGGTCTCGATCCGTCGGAGCCGATGGCCTACCTCACCCAGACGACGCTCTCCGTCGACGACACCCTGGAAGTGGTCGAGGCGCTCCGGGAGCGCTTCAGCGACCTGCAGGGCCCGCGATCCGACGACATCTGCTACGCGACGCAGAACCGCCAGGTCGCGGTGAAGGCGATCGCGCCCGAGTCCGACGTCGTGCTGGTCGTCGGCGCGTTCAACTCGTCCAACTCGAACCGGCTGGTGGAGGTGGCGGCCAACGCCGGGACTCCCGCCTACCTGGTTCCCGACGAGACGCATCTCCGGCCCGAGTGGGTGCAGGACGCGGTGACCGTCGGCGTCACGTCTGGTGCGAGCGCGCCGGAGGTGCTCGTCGAGAGACTGCTCGAACGCCTGGCGGGCCTCGGGTTCGTCGACGTCGAGACGCGCGAGGTGACGACCGAGGCTGTGACTTTCTCGTTGCCGCCGTGGCTGCGGGAGGACGCCGAGAAGGTGCCGGCGCCGGACTGAATTTCTAGGTGATCGTCTGCTCGATCTCGTTCGCGAGATCGAAGTCGAGCGACGTGAGGCCGCCTTCGGAGTGGGTCGAGAGCGTCAGCTTGACGCGGTTCCAGCGGATGTCGATGTCGGGGTGATGGTCGTAACGGTCGGCGAGCTTGGCGACCTCGTTGACGAAGCGGATCGAGGCGCCGAAGTCGTCGAACTCGAAGGTCTTGAAGATCTCGTCGCCTTCGCGGTCCCAATCCCCGAGCTCGTCCAGCCGCTGCTCGATCTCTTCCTCGTCCAGCAGGTCCGCCACGGCATGCGCCTCCATTTCGTGCTCTTCCGGTTCCGTTGCGCCGGAACATACCGTGCTAGGCCCGGAGCGCAAGTCGTATAGTCCGCCGATGCTCTACGGCATCGGAATCGGCGGACCGATGCAGCTGATCGGTCCCGTCGCGAAGATGGTCGAAGACGCCGGGTTCGAATCCTGCTGGGCCGCGGAGACCACCAACACGGCCTTCGTCACCGCAGCGGCCGCCGTTGCCGCCACCGATCGCATCCAGGTTGGAACCGCCATCGCACTCGCGTTTCCGCGCTCGCCGACGATCACCGCGATGACGGCATGGGACCTCGACGAGCTGTCCGGCGGAAGGTTCATCCTCGGCCTCGGCTCACAGGTGAAACGCGTCAACGAGAACCGCTTCTCGGTGCCGTTCGAACACCCGGCTCCGAAGCTGAAGGAATACGTGCAGGTGCTGCGCACCGTCTGGGCGGCGAACAGGGGCGAGCGCGTCGTGCACGAAGGCCGCTTCTATCGCGTAACGATGCCGACGTTCCACGGCGCGCCGCAGCCCGACCGCAGGGACGTCCCGATCTACCTCGCCGCCGTCGGCCCGGTCATGGCGCGCGCTTGTGGAGAGGTGGCGGACGGGTTGATAGGGCACCCGATCGCGTCGCCGCGCTATCTGCGCCAGGTCGTGCGCCCGGCGATCGACGAAGGCGCCGAGCGCCGCGGCCGCAAGCCGGATGACGTCAACCTCACCGCATCCCCGATGGTGTCTCTGGCGGACGACGTCGACCTCGCTCGGCGGGAGGTCAAACTGCAGATCGCCTTCTACGCGACCACGCGGACGTACAGGGCGATCCTCGAGACGCACGGCCGAGCGGGTATCCAAGGCGACCTTCGCGCCGCGTTCGACGCCCGCGACCACGATGCCATGATCGCCCTGATCGACGATGAGCTGTGCGACGCGATCGCCGTTGCCGGGCGGCCGGAGGAGGCGGTGGAGCGGCTCCGGGAGTGGGACGGCGTCGCCGACCGGTTGATGCTCGGCGGACCGTGGTACGGCGTCCCGCAGGAGCGTCTCGTCGAGAACTACCGCGCTCTGGTCGAGATCTTCGGCGGGCTCTAGCCGACCGGCGCGACCGGCGGCGCGCCGGGCGATTGGAACAGCTCGACCGACGAGACCTTCCAGGCGCCGCCGTCCCTCACGAAGCGGATCTCCATCCGCACGATGTCGTCGCGAGGCGTCTCGCTCTGCTCGTTCTCGATCCTCACGCTCGCCACCGCGAACACATCGGCTTCACCGTCCCCCAGCTGCTGCACGAACACGGCTTCGACCTCAGACGTGCTCGCCGCGCCCGCGCTCTTGATCGCTTCCACCGTCTGGTCCGAGAAGAGCTCGTCCACCTCGTCTTCGAAACGGCCGGTGGCGAAGGAGCGGATCTCTTCGACGTCCTGTTCGATCGTGTCGGACGAGAAGGTCGTCAATGCGCCGACGAAGCGGCGCGCGGTGCTCTGCAGGTCGCGCTGCAACGCCGCTTCCGTCTCGCGGAGGCTCTGCTCTCGTTCCAGCGACACGGCGAAGACCACTGCGGTGGCGGCCGCGGCCACGAAGAGGAACCACGGCAGAGCGCGCCCGGTCAGGATCCTCCGGAAGACCTGCATGGGTCTACCTGCCGTCGTGCAGCTCGGAACCGGGGGCGAGGATCGCGTTGCCGGACGCCGACGTCGTCGCCGGCACTCCCGGTCCGAAGGGCGACGTGCAGCTGTTGCCGGCGAATACGTCCGGCGGCGGCTTCTGCGGTATGTACTGCCGCCCTTGAGGCTCGGTGTGAGGGAGGAGCTGGACGCGGAACCAGGTGAGCCCGTCGAGTCCTTTCTGAACCAGCTCCTCGACCGCGCGGAAGAAGAAGTGGTTGAGGCGCAGAGACGCGACGAGGTCGCGGAGGTGGCGCGGCTTCGCCATGACGCGGTTGATGTCGGCGAAGTCCTGGATCAAACAAGAGATGTTCGGCTTCTGCGACACGATGAGGTCGCCGGCCACCCGCGAGAACCGAGCGCCGTTGCGGTAAAGCTCGACCAGGTCGAAACGGCGGTCGCGCAGGATGTCGGCGAGCACGGCCGTCTGACGGATGTCGTCGGCGATGATGTCGGCTTCCTCGGCGAACACGGACGTCACCTCGGGGCCGGTCTCGATCAGGTCGGTCAGCTCGCGGTTCACCTCGAGGAGCCGCTCCGGCAGATCGGCGGAAGCCTGGGCGAGACGCGCGAGGTCTTCTCCGCGACCTTTGAGTCCGACGGCGAGCTCGTGGACGAGGGTGTCGAGCTCTTCTGCCGGGACCGAGCGCAGGACATCCGCCAGCACCTCGATCGTTTTACCCGCGTCGGGCGGCGGCTTCGTCGAGTGCACCGGGATGTGGTCGCCGGTCTGCATCGACGGTCCGCTTCCGGGCGAGATGTCGACGATGAGGTCTCCGATGGGGCTGCGCCTCAAGACCGATAGCTGCGACCCGCGCGGCACGTCGACCCCCGGTTCCATCACCATCTCGACCTCGACCCCCGTAGTCGTGAGACCGACCCGCGTCACGGACCCGACCGTCACGCCGCGCATGGTCACGTCGTTGCGCGGTAGCAGTCCGCCGGAGTCGGTGAAGTCCGCGGTGATGCGGACGCCTTCGCCCGTCTGCATCAAGAGCTGCGTCACGCCGAGCGCGATCAGCCCGACCGAGACGGTGAGGAAGACGATGAGATTGACAACGACGCGGCGGGTGACCATTCAGTCCTCCCCTTTGCAGCGCCGTGCGGGATCGTCGGGGTTGTCGTTCAGGCCACAGATCACGAAGTCCTGGAAGATCTGGTTGAAGTCGAGGTACTCGACGAGCTGCGTATTGCGGTTGTGCCGCGGCGCCCACCGGAGCAGCAGCTCGATCGACCGCTGCTGGCGGCGCAGGGTCTCGAAGATGACGTGCGCTTGATCGAAGAAGCGATCCATCTCGTCGACGTGGTCGTCAAGGATGTCGCGGCTCGCGAGCGCGAGCCGGGCGAGGCTCCCCAGCGCGCGCTCGAGACGCCCGCTCTCCTCGTCGAGCACGGCGATCGCACGGGCAGTGTTGCGCAACGCCTGCTTGTGAGCGTCGGATCGCGAGGCGACGGTCGTGTTGAAGCGGTCGATCGAGCGGATGAGGTTCTCTATCCGGCCGGTTTCCTTGGAATAGGCCCGCGTGATGTCCCGGAAGTTCACGACGATCTGCGCGAGATCGGCGCCGCGGCCGCCGAACGCCTCCGCTCCGGTATCGACCATGTCCGCCAGCTCGCTCGCGGAGATGGCTCCGAAGAGGTCGGAGCCCTCGATGACGAGATTCTCCAGGTCGGCGCGGACCTCGGTGTCCGCGATCGTCGCCCCGTCCTTCAGCAGATCTCCGGCCGGGCCTTCCTCCGGCGCCACGAGGTCGATCACGCGCTCTCCCAGGACGCTGGTCCGACGAACGCGGGCGATCACGTTCGCCGGGACCTCCGCTTCGGGGTCTATCTCCATCGCGACGAGAGCACGGTCACCGGCGAGGCGGATGCTCTCGACCTGGCCGACCGCGATGTCGGCGTACATCACGGGCGCCATCGGGACGAGGTCGGCGACGTCGTCGAAACGTGCCTGGACGTTCAGTGCGTCGCCGTTGCGGGTGCAGGCCGGCGCCGCCAGCGCGAGCACGAGGACGACGGCCGCCAGGCGCCTCACGACTTGCCTCCGAGCGCGCCACCCAAGCCCTTGACCAGGTTGTCGACGATGCCCCCGAGCGCTCCGGGCTCCGTCTCCTGCGCCGCCTTCTTCCGCTCTCTGCAGCGCTGCGGGTTCTTGGCTTTCTTGCAGTTCTTCCGCGCCGCTTTCTCGACCATCGACTCGATCTCGCGCGGAAGCTCTTCGAGGGCCTCTTCCACCGTTCGTCCGGCATCCGCCGCCGGCTCGGGACACTTCATCCCTTCCATGCAGAACAGCTCCGGGAACTCCTCCTGCCAGTGCCGCTGGCTGGCGCAGCCCGGCAGGTCGAGCCGCAGGCACAACCCGACCAGCCGGTCCTGGAGCCGCCACATGATCATCTGTACGAGAGGTCCGCCTTGATTCGAGAGACGCAGCCAGTCCCGCTCGTAATCCGCCGCCCGGGACGCGGCGCGGAACAGCCGGCGCGCCCATTTCCCGGTTCGGGCGAAGGTCTTGATGTTGCGGTCCAACGTCCTCGTCGTCTTGGTCAGCGTCTCCAGGTCGCGATCGAGGTTGGGGCGGTTCTCCGTGAGGAGGAGAGCGAGCGACGAAGCCGCGTCGTTCAGGCCGGTGATCGTGCCTTCGAGCGACATCCTCAGCTCCGCGACCGTGCGGGCAACGACGTTGTACGTGCGCAGTAGCTGCGCGAAGGAGTCGGTCCGCGTGGAGAGCGTCTGGGTGATCGTGTTGAACTGCACGATCATGTCGGCAAGGTCGTCGCGCTCGGCCGCGAGGGTCTCGAGAACCTCGGTGCCCGAGCGGATCAGGTCGTTCAGACGCTCACCGCGGCCCTCTACGGCGCGCGCTGCGGTGGTCACGAACCTCTCCACCTTGTCGGTGTCGAGCTCGCCGAGATAGTCCTGGAAAGCCTGAAGTAGCTCGTCTCCCTCGGCCGGCGTAGCCGTCCGCTCCAGCGGGATCGTCGCTCCCACGGGCAGCTGCGGACCGCCGCGGTAGGCGGGAAGAAGCTGCACGTAACGCTCGCCCAGAAGTGACACGGGCACAATCGCGGCTTCGACGTCGGCGGGGATCTTCACCTCGGGGTCGTCCACCGTGAACGTCACCTCAACGGCACTCTCGACGTTGCGGACGTCTTCGACCGTGCCGACGTCGACGCCCAGCACCTTTACCTTCGTTCCGGGGAACAGCTGGAAAGCCCGCTCGAAGTGAGCCTTGTACGTGCGCGGCTCTTCACCGCCCGTGCATGCGGCGAAGACGAGCGTCGCGGCCAGAGCGGCCACCGCGAGGCGCCTCACCGGGACCCTCCGACCGGCAGCGCGGCGCCGGTGACGGACTCGACGAGGTCGCCGATCCCCTCCGGCAGCGGGGACGCCTCCGCGGCGGGCGTCTCCTCCGCCTGCCCGCCGCCGGACCCGGAGCGCCGGCGCGGGTCCTCGTCTTCCTGCTCGTCCTCGGTCTCGCCGAACTCGGCCCGGTCCTCGCAATCGCGCGGGTCGGGCCCGAGGAGGGCGTCGAGGGCCTGATCGACGAGTCCGCACGGCCCGACGAGCGCGTCGACGCCGAGCGGCCCGAGCGACTGGACGAAGATGTTCGCCCAGCGGTTGGGCACTCCCTGGGAGTAGCCGACGCTCGAATAGCCCTGCACGCTCTCCTCGAGATAGGAGATGGCGGCGGCGAGGTCCAGCTGGTGGTCGTCGACGACGGTGAGCGTTTGATGCAGCGCGTCCAGAAGCCCGTTGATAACCGGCCGGTTCCGGTTCACGAGGTCGGCTACCTCATGCGCCGCGGCGTCCGTGTTCGTCAGGAGCGCGGCGAGGTCGTCACGTCGTTCGGCGAGGTTCCCCAGCACGTCGTTGTACCGGTCGAGGATCGACACGATCGTGTCGTCCTCCTCGGCGAAGGTATGTGAGAGCGTGTCGAGCGAGTCGATGATTCCCCGAAGCTCCTGCTTCTTCGCCGCGACTACCTCGGTCACGTCCGCCAGCCCCTCGATCACCCCCTCGATCTCCTTCTCCTTGCCGGAGGTGATCTCCGTGAGGTGGCTCATGAGGTCTTCGAGCGCCTGCGCGTCCGACTCCTCCATCAAGCGGACGGAGATGTCGTTCAGGTCGATGATCTCTATCGGGGTGGTGGTGCGCTCGAGCGGGATGCGATCCCCGTCGGCCAGCGGCTCCGAGGACGATCCGCCTTTCAGATCGACCGACTTCTGCCCCAGGAGCGTCTCGACGACGATCTCCGCCCGCGCGTCGACCGGCATCACGATGCCGTCCTTCACCTTGAGATCCATCACGACGACGCCGTCCTCGACCGCGATCCGGCCGATGCTGCCCGCCTTCAGCCCCGCGACCGTCACCTCGTCGCCGGCCCGCAGGCCGGCGGCGTCCTTGAACTCCGCCGTCACCGTGAACGTCCGCTCGAACGCGCCTCCGGAGAGGAGCAGCGCGAACGCCGATGCGCCGGCGATCACGAGCGTCCCGATGACGCCGATGACGACCTGGTTCCGCTCGAGGAACGATTTCCGGAGGAGGCTGCGGAGACTAGCCACGGCCGTCCTCCAGCAGGAAGCGGACGAGCGCCTCCGGCCCGTCGGAGACGCCGGCACGAGCCGCTTTGGAGCCATCGCGTCCGCCGGTCCCGAAGGTCTCCTTGCCGCAGTCGGTGAAGGCGGGCGTCGGCGGCTCCTCGGCCCGCTGTTGAGGCGTCTCCGACCGGCTGAAGATCGTGTTGCTCTCGGGGTCCTTGAAGATGACCTCGGTGATGCGGACGTTGAACCACTCGCCCCACGACGTGGTCTGGAAGTAGCCGGCCACGCCGATCGGCAGCGTGCAGAGCGTTCGCGCCAGCCTCCTCTTGTTCTTCGCGAGCGTGCCGGTGACCGACTCGAGGTCGGCGAGCGTCGCGTCGATCGTGGCGGCGTTCTCCGAGAGGAGGCGGTCGAGGTGGCGCTGCACCACGGAGAACTCACTGAGGACGAGGTTGAGGTCGCCGGTCGTGCGTTGCAGCGAGCCGCCGAGGGAGTCGAGGCGCCGAAGGATCTCGTGGATCGACTCGTCTTGCGAGGCGAACGTTCCGAGAACCTCGTCGGAGGACTCGAGCACGGCGCCGATCTCGTCGTCGAGCGCGGCGAGGTCGGTCCCGAGCGACGCCGCGTTGTCGAGCAGTGCCCGCGCCGCGGTCTCGTTGCCGGCGAGCGCGGTGTTGATGCTCTCGAGGAAGGTGTTCGCCTTCTCCGGGTCGATGGCCCGCAGGACCGGCCCGAGCGTGTTCAGCAACTCACCGACGTCTCCCGCAGTCTCCGTCCGGGACACGGGGATGCGATCGCCCTCTTCGAGGACCTCGTTGCCGTCCCCGGGATACAGATAGAGGAAGCGTTGCCCGAGGACGTTCCGCCACCGGATCGCCGCGCGAGAGTCGGCGGGGACCCTCACGTCCTCGTCGACACCGAACACCACGATGGCCTTGCCCGCCTCGATGCGGGTGCTCATCACCCGCCCGACGTCGACACCGGCGATCTTGACCGAGTCTCCCTTGATGACACCGGCTGCGTTCGCGAACTCGGCCTCGTAAGTCAGGCGGTCGGCGAAGAGGCGTGTGTTGGCCAGCCGGACGCCCAGCAGCACCGTCATCGCCACGCAGACGGCCGAGAAGACGATGACCTTGACGAGGACCGCCTTGTCGAACCTCATCGGGTGTCGTCCTCGCAGATCGGAACGTGCTCACGCGCGTCGGGAGGAAGAGCCGAGCAAAGCTGGCGGAACTCCTCCTCCTGGTCGTTGCCGCCGATGAAGTTGGCGAAGCCGGCGTGCGCGCTGCCGTCGAAGAGCAGGTTGTTCCCGATGGGTCCGCCGAGCTTGAAGACGTAGCGGTAGAGGCCGTGGACCATGTCGGTCAGACCCGCCCGATTGGCGGCGATCGCGCCGAGAACGCGGTCGCCGGCCGTGTACATGACGTAGAGGTTGCGACGCTCGACCAGGAGGATGTCCGAGAGGTTGTCGGCGAACGGCACCAAGGTGTCGAGCGCTTCCGCCATGTCCCGCTGAGCCGACGCGGACGCGTACACCGGCACGCCTTCGTTCGTGGCGTCCGCCAGCGCGTTGAGATCGTCGCCGCTGTCCTCCAGCTCAGCGAAGAGCGTCTCGAAGTCGCGCAGCGCGCGGACCTGAGGCTCGAGCGTCCCGGCGAACGTCGCCGACAGCCGCGCTTGCGCGCGGAGGCCGCGGGCGATGTCGTCGGCGCTGCCGCGACCGGCGACCGCGAGCTCGTGGATGACACTCGCAACCTCCTCCGCGTCCACCGCATCGAGGAGGCGCGTTCCGTCGTCGAGCGCGTCCTCCAACTCGGCGCCCACGCGGGCCCGGGCGATCCTCTCGCCGTCGCGTAGCGCCCGTGCCGGGCGACGCGGGTCGAACCGCAGCTCCACGACCTTCGACCCGAGGAGCGTCTTCAGCGAGACGACGAGCTCCGCCGTCTCCGGGATCTCGTGGTGCTCTTCGATCTGGAGCGTGAGGACGGCATCGCCGTCATCGAGTGTGATGTCGCTGACCTTGCCCACGTTCACGCCGCGGACGCGCACGTCGGTACCGATCTGCACCTGCTGCCCGGCGCGCGGGAGGCGCGCAGTCACGTAGAGGTAGTCGTCAAAGCCGCCGTACGCGGCGCGGATGCCGAGGTAGAGACCGCCGCCGAGAAGGCCGAGCAGCAGCGAGCCCCCCACGATCAGAGCCAGCTTCCGGATCACCCGGCGATCCTCACGGTGTCACCGCCGCCCCACATCAGGAGTGACAGCACGAGGTTCAGGACGACGACGGTCACGATCGACGTCCGGATCGCGCGCCCCGACGCCACACCGACACCGGCCGGGCCGCCGGAGGCGTTGTAGCCGTAGTAGCAGTGGATCAGTGTCACGACGACGGCGAAGATGAGCGCCTTGATGAGGCTGTAGAAGATGTCGGTCGCCGGAAGGAACAGCTGGAAGTAGTGCGTATAGGTCCCCGACGACAGCGCGAAGAACTTCGTGACGATCGCTTGGGTCGCCAGATACGAGGAGAACAGCGCCGCGAGGTAGAGCGGGATGATCGTGATGATCGCGGCCCACACCCTCGTGGCGACCATGTAGACGATCGAAGGGATCGCCATCACCTCTAGGGCGTCGATCTCCTCCGAGATGCGCGCCGCCCCGATCTCGGCCGTGAACCCGGCGCCCACCTGAGCGGCGAGCGCGATGCCGGCGATCAGGGGAGTGATCTCGCGCGTGTTCGCCCACGACGAGACGAGCCCGACGAACGCCTCGGCGCCGATCTGCTCGAGCCCTTGGTATCCCTCGAGGCCGACCTGTGTCCCGGTGAAGAACGACATGGAGAAGATGACGAAGAACATGCCGGCGCCGAAGAGGATGGCGCCGGCTCCAATCGTGATGTCGGAGACGAGCGACAGGATCTGCGGGCGATAGTGCAGCCCCGCCGGCATCGAGCGGATGACGCGGGTGTAGAAGCGGAGCTGTCGCTCCATCTCCTCGAACGGTCGAGCCGTCTTGTTGACGACCCGCCGGGCCGCCCGGGGCGCTGCCTCGATCCTGCCTGCCACTGCCGCTCCTAAAGTTTCTGGGGGACGAAGTTGAAGTACAGGGCCGTCAAGATGAAATTCAGGAAGAAGAGGATGATGAAGGTGATCACGACCGCTTGGTTGACGGCGTCACCCACCCCCTTGGGGCCGCCCCGCACGAAGAACCCCTTGTAGCAGGCGACCGCGCCGGCGACGTAGCCGAAGATCACCGCCTTGATCAGAGCCATCCATAGGTCGGCGAGCTGCGACAACTCGTTGAACGATCCGAAGTAGGACGACGTCGTCCCGTGGTGGACGACGATCGCGAAGAACCACCCGCCGGCGATGCCCGCGATCGAGACGATCGCATCGAGGAGGATCGCGACGAGGGCCGCGGCGAAGATGCGCGGCATGATCAGCCGGTGGACCACGTCGATGCCCAGCACCTGCATCGCGTCGATCTCGTCGCGTATGCGACGGGAGCCGAGATCGGCGCACATGGCGGACCCGCCGACGCCCGCGATCAGCAGCGCGGTCGCGACCGGCGCAGCCTCCCGGACTACCGCCAGGACCATCGCCGCCCCCATATGGGCCTCCGCACCCAGGTCGCGCAGGAACGACCCCACGTGGAGGGAGATGATCATCCCGAACGGGATCGAGATCAGGATGACCGGAAGGGTCGTGACCTTCATCAGGAACCAGCACTGGGTGAGGAACTCCTGCAGCGGCCAGGGCCGGCGGAACGAGGTATGCAGCGCTTCGAGACCGATCGAGAACATCCGGCCGGCTTCGGTGAGGAACCCGTAGGTCTTGCCGCTTACCGCCGTTCGCGCTGCGATCTTCGTCTCCCCCCAGAGAAAGTGCTGGTCGAACGATACTCCCGTACCTCGGCACGCGGCGACGGAGGAACCGGGACGAAACGCACTATCCGGGCGATCCGGACCCGGCGCCTCTGCCGTGCGGGGGGAGTTCGACGCCGGCGGGGCGACCCCTGTGGGAGAGGGTCTTACTCCTTCTCGTCGCGTGCCGCGAGCTTCTGCGCGAGCGTGCCGTCTTCCGGCGCGCCGGCATCTCGCTCCATCGCTTCGACCTCATCCGCGCTCATGCCCGAGGATGAGCGCGCCTGAGCCGCGCGCGTCTGGTCCTTCTCCTCGGACATGCCGATCGGTCCGTCGGTCGAGCCTGCGAGGAACTGACGGACCACGGGGATGTCGGAGGAGAACATGGCTTCCACCGGCCCGAACTTGACGAGGTTCCGGCGGTAGAGCATGCCGATGTATTGCGCGACGTTGCGCGACGTGGGGATGTCGTGGGTGACGACGATGAAGGTCGCCTGCAGCTGCGCGTTCAGATCCTTGATCAGCTCGTTCAGGAACGCGGTGCGCACGGGATCGAGACCAGAGTCCGGCTCGTCGAACAAGACGATCTCCGGGTCGAGGACGAGAGCGCGGGCCAGCCCGGCGCGCTTCTTCATGCCTCCGGATATCTCGCCGGGGAGTTTCTTCTCGGCGCCTGTGAGACCCACCATCGCCAGCTTCTCCTCGACGATGCCGCGGATCTCCTTCTCGCCCTTCTTCGTGTGCTCGCGGAGGGGGAAGGCAACGTTGTCGTAGACGGTCATCGACCCGAAGAGGGCGCCGTCCTGGAACAGCACGCCGAACTTGCGCCGAACCTCGTAGAGCTCCTTCTCACCGAGCGCCGGAACGTTCTTGCCGTCGATCCAGATCTCACCGCGATCGGGCTTCAGGAGACCGACGAGGTGCTTGAGGAAGACGGACTTCCCGGTGCCGGAAGGTCCGAGGACGACGGTGGTCTTCCCCTTCGGGACGTCGAAGGTGATGTCCTCTAGGACGACCTGGGGCCCGAACGACTTCGTCAGGTTGCGGATGCTGATCTCGACGTCGTAATCGGCCATCGTGGCAGCGTAGCGCGACTCGGCCCTCGCTTCCGAGCCTCGGCTACCATGCCGGCCGATGGATTTCCGCGACAGCCCCAGCGAAGCCGAGTTCCGGGCCGTTCTCCGCGATTGGCTCGAGCGCAACCTCCCCGAGGGCTGGCGGGAGCAAGAGGCGTCGTCGGGCCGCGGCGACGAGGACGTCGCCCGCCGGTGGAGCCGCAAGCTGTTCGACGCGGGGTACGCAGGGCTGACGTGGCCGAAGGAGTACGGAGGCGGCGGCGCGCCGTATACGCACCAGGCGATCTTCCTCGAAGAGATGGCTCGCGCCGAGGCTCCCGACCACATCGGCGTCATCGGCCTCGGCATGGCCGGGCCCACGATCATCGTTCACGGCAGCGACGAGCAGAAGCAGCGCTACCTCCCGAAGATCCTATCCGGCGAGGAGGTCTGGTGCCAGGGATTCTCCGAGCCCGGATCGGGCAGCGACCTGGCGTCGCTCAAGACGAGGGCCGTCCGAGACGGCGACCACTTCGTCGTCTCCGGCCAGAAGGTGTGGTCGTCCTTCGCCCATATCGCGGACTGGTGCATCCTGCTCGTTCGAACCGATGCCGACGCGCCGAAGCACCGCGGGATCACGTACCTGCTCCTCGACATGCACTCGCCCGGGGTCGAGGTGAGGCCGCTGCGCCAGATCACGGGGGACCCCGAGTTCAACGAGATCTTCCTCACCGATGTGCGCGTTCCGGTCTCGTCGACCTTGGGCGAGGTGAACAACGGCTGGTCGGTAGCGATGACGACGTTGCTACATGAGCGGGGGACGCTCGGCTTCGCCCTGACGGCGCGGCTCGAGGTCATGCTGCGGCACCTCATCCGCCTCGCGAAGGAACCGCGGCCCAACGGCCGGCGCGCCGCCGACGATCCGCTGGTGCGCGACGAGATCGCGCGCCTGTGGGCGGACCTGCAGGCGCTCCGCTACACGAACTACCGCGCGCTGACGAAACTGATGAAGACCGGCGTCCCCGGCCCCGAGGGATCTATCGCGAAGCTGCATTGGTCGGAGACGAACCAGAGGCTCACGAAGGTCGCGCTGCGCATCCTCGGTCAAGAGGCGGTGCTCGAGGGCGAGGGCGCGCCGTGGAACGGCTTCTGGCAGTACCAGCAGCTGCGCAGCCGCGGCAACACGATCGAAGCGGGGACCTCCGAAGTCCTGCGCAACATCATCGCCGAGCGCGTGCTCGGTCTTCCGAGGGGGAGGTGAGCGGTGGACTTCTCCTTCGGTGAAGAGCAAGAGAT
>DATLFS010000070.1:0-3585 GCA_035540935.1 Actinomycetota bacterium | reverse complement strand
CCTACCTGCTGATCGGCTTCTGGTTCGAGAAGCCCTATGCGGCGACCGCGGCGAAGAAGGCATTCGTCGTGAACCGGATCGGCGACTTCTCGTTCCTGCTGGGGATCTTCTTGCTCTGGGGGACGGTTGGATCGCTGTCCTTCGGCGACATCAACCTCGCGAGCGCCGAGGGCGCGGTGGCGTCCGGCGTCGCCGTGATCGCCGCGCTGCTCCTCTTCGGCGGCGCGGCCGGCAAGAGCGCGCAGATCCCCCTTTACGTGTGGCTTCCGGACGCCATGGCGGGTCCGACGCCGGTGTCGGCGTTGATCCACGCCGCAACGATGGTGACCGCCGGCGTCTACATGGTGGCGCGTCTCTCCCCGCTGTACGAGGCCGCCGGTTCCCCCGCTCTCCTCGTGGTGGCGTGGATCGGGGCGGCAACGGCGTTGCTCGCCGCCGTCATCGCGGCCGGTGAGAACGACATCAAGAAGGTGCTCGCGTACTCGACCGTTTCGCAGCTCGGCTACATGTTCCTCGCTCTCGGCGTAGGCGCCTACTCGATCGCGGTGTTCCACCTCGTGACCCATGCGTTCTTCAAGGCGTTGATGTTCCTAGGCGCGGGTGCCGTGATGCACGGGCTGAACGATGAGACGGACATCCGGAGGATGGGCGGCCTTCGCAAGGTCATGCCGCTGACGGGGTGGACCTTCATGATGGGGTGGCTGGCGATCTCCGGGATCGTGCCGTTCGCCGGGTTCTTCTCGAAGGATGCGATCCTGGCCGCGGCGTGGGCGGACGGGCAGTACGCGCTGTGGGCCGTCGGCGCCTTCACCGCGCTGCTGACCGCCTTCTATATGTCGCGCCTGTACCTCCGCGTGTTCGAGGGCAAGCTCGTAGTGCCCCAAGGCGCGCATCCGCACGACCCACCGTGGACGATCGCGGCCGCGCTCGTCCCGCTCGCGGTTCTGTCCGTCGTCGGCGGATTCATCAATCTTCCCGAGGGGCTGCCCGGCGCATTGGCTTTCGAGCACTTCCTCGACCCCGTTCTCGGTCCGGTGACCGTCCCGCACGGTGCCGCCGCATGGCTGCTCGCGACCACCGCCCTCGTCGTCGCCGCCGCCGGCATCCTGATCGCACGGGCCCTGTATCTCGGTCGTGACGCCGACTACCGGCGCGGGGAATTGGTGCGCCGCCTCCGTCCTCTCGTGACGGCTTCGCGCGAGAAGTTCTACGTCGACCGCACGTACGAGACGCTCGTCCTCCAGCCGGCGCACGACCTGGCCGCCTTCTCCGCCGACGTCGTCGACCGGAAGGTGATAGACGGAGCGGTGAACGGGACCGCCGTAGCCGTCGCGGGGTTGGGTGAGGTGTTCCGGCGCGTGCAGACCGGCTACGTCCGCTCCTACGCCGCGCTGTTCCTCGTGGGCGTCGTCGTCTTGTTCTCGATCGTCGTGCTGAGGGTTGGGACCTGATGGACGGCTTCCCCTTCCTCGACGTCGTCATCTTCCTGCCGCTCGCCGGGGCGCTCCTGATCGGACTGATCCCGCGCGACCGAGACGGCTTCGTGCGCATCGCGGCTCTCGCCGTGACGCTCGCGACGTTCGTCCTGTCGCTCGGAGCGCTGGCGGGGTTCGACCCGGCGCGTGAAGGTTTCCAGCTCGGCACGAGCGCATCGTGGATCCCCGAGTGGGGGATCGGCTACGTCACGGGGATCGACGGGGTCAGCTTGTGGATGGTCCTGCTGACGACGTTCCTGATGCCGCTCGGCGTGCTGGCGTCCTGGACCGTGACGAGGAAGGTCAAGGTCTACTTCGTCTTTCTGCTCGCGCTCGAGACCGGGATGCTGGGCGTGTTCTCCGCTCTCGACATGTTCCTCTTCTATCTGTTCTGGGAGGCAACCCTCGTCCCGATGTACTTCCTCATCGGGATGTGGGGCTACGGCCGCCGTCTTTACGCGGCGATGAAGTTCTTCATCTTCACGCTGGTCGGCTCGCTGCTCATGCTCGTGGCGATCCTGTTCCTCTACTTCACGAGCTCGGGCGATCCCACCTTCTCCTACGAGGCGCTGCTCGGTACGCCCCTCTCGCTCGGGACGCAGCGACTTCTCTTCCTCGGTTTCTTCGCATCCTTCGCGGTGAAGGTGCCGCTCGTCCCATTCCATACGTGGCTGCCGGACGCCCACACCGAGGCTCCGACGGCCGGATCGGTGATGCTGGCCGGCGTCCTCCTGAAGATGGGCGCGTACGGCCTCATCCGTTTCGCCATCCCGCTGTTCCCGGACGCGGCGCGCGAGCTGATCCCGCTCGTCGTCGGGCTTTCTATCGTCGGGATCGTGTACGGCGCGGCGGTTGCCGCTATGCAGCGGGACCTCAAGCGGCTCATCGCCTACTCGTCGGTCGCCCACCTGGGGTTCATCACCCTCGGCATCTTCGTCGGGAGCGTCGAAGGGATGTCCGGCGGCATCCTCCAGATGGTGAACCACGGCATCTCGACCGGAGCGCTCTTCATCCTGGTCGGGATGCTGTATGAGCGGCGGCACACGCGTTCCATCGCCGACTACGGAGGGATCGCGGCGTCGGTGCCGGTTCTGGCGGGGATCTTCCTCTTCGTCGCGCTGTCGTCGATCGGTCTGCCGGCGCTCAACGGCTTCGTCGGCGAGTTCCTCGTCCTTCTCGGGACCTTCCTCACCTACCGGTGGTGGGTGGTGCCGGCAACCTTCGGGGTCGTGCTGGCGGCCATCTACCTCTTGTGGGCGTACCAGCGGGTGTTCCACGGTCCGTTGACGCACCCGGAGAACCGCTCGATGCCGGATGTCTCGCCGCGTGAGGTGGCGATGCTGGCGCCGCTCTGCGCGCTGATCTTGTTCATCGGCGTCTATCCGAAGCCGTTCCTAGACCGCATCAACCCGGCGGCGGAGAGGGTCGTAGAGCAACTGACGACCACGAGCGTCGTCCCGGGCGCGCGGGTGGCCGGGGGAGGGAGCTAGGTGTTCCAGGCGCCCGAGGTTCAGTGGCTGGGGATCGCGCCGGAGCTGGCGCTCACCGCGACCGCGCTGGTGTTGCTGCTGGCCGACGCGTTCGCGAAGGAGCGACTGCCGGGAGTCGTGATTCCCCTGATCGCATCGGCCGGGCTCATCGCCGCCGGGTACTTCGCGCTGGAGGGGTGGCAGGCGGCGGCGTCCGACGGCGCCGAGCTGCAGCTCGCAGGGATGATCGCCGTCGACGGCTTTGCCGCCTTCACGAAGATCTCGCTGGCCGTCTTCGGTCTGCTCAGCGTCTGGCTGGCGCGGGAGTACCTGGTCCACGAGGACCTCGAGGAGGCCGAGTACTACGGGCTCGTCGTGTTCGCGGTGGCCGGGATGATGTTGATGGCGTCGGCCGCGGACCTGATCGTGATGTTCCTCGCGCTCGAGACGTTCTCGATCGCGCTCTACGTTCTGGTGGGCTTCCGGCGCTTTTCGCTCGCGGGGCAGGAGTCGGCGATGAAGTACTTCCTGCTCGGCTCTTTCTCGTCGGCGTTCTTCCTCCTCGGCATCGCGTTCGTCTACGGCGCGACCGGCTCGACCCTCCTGTACTCGGCGGGAGGGGCGGACGGGATCACCGGCTT
>DATLFS010000069.1:0-5748 GCA_035540935.1 Actinomycetota bacterium | reverse complement strand
GTCGAAACTCGACGCGAGCGCTCTCGGCTTCCCGGCGCGCCGAACGATCGTCCTCTCCTACCGCGGCAACCGCGGTCCCTACGAGGCGGCGGACACGCGGAAGGACCTCCTGGCGGTGGCGCGCCGCGTCGGACGGCAGATCGGGACGATCCGCCCCCCGCGCCTGCTGCTGGGTCATTCGCAGGCGGGACTCATCCTCGACCGCATCATCGTTGAGGGCGCGCCGCTGCCGGATACCGCGGTGACGTTGGCCGGTCCGCCGCCGTTCCCGCCCTCCGCAGCGATCCCCCCGCCCGGCGTCGCCTCGAGGGGCGCCCCGGGGGCCTCCGCGGCGCGAGCCTTCTCGGGTCTGCTCGAGACCGTGGGCGTCGCGTCGTTCGACATCGATTCCCCCGCGTCGCCGCCGAACCTCCGTCCGATCCTGGCGTCCACGTCACCGATCCCGCGCCTCGCCGTCTGGCCGCTCGCCGACTCGGTCTGGCTGGATTCCGACTGGAGACGGCCGGGCGAGGTGAACGTCGTCGCCCTCACGGATCATGTGGGCGTGACCAAGAACAGCTACGCGTACGCGGTCGCCGATGACTTCCTCTCCGGCCGTGAGGTCGCCGGCCACGAAGTGTCGTGGCAAGGCTTCCTCGTCGGCGCCCTTCGCTACGCGTTCGAGCCCTGGCGACCCTGATGAGCGGGCGGCTGATCCTGTGCGGCACGCCGATCGGCAACCTCGAAGACTGCTCTCCTCGGGTCGTGAGGGTGCTGGGCGAGTCCGACGTGATCGCGTGTGAGGACACGCGGCATACGCGCAAGCTGCTGTCGCATTTCGGCATCCGGACGCGGGAGCTCGTCTCCTATCACGAGGGCAACGAGCGGCGGCGGACGCGGGATCTGGTCGACCGTGTGGCCGCCGGTGCGACCGTCGCCGTCGTTTCCGATGCGGGCATGCCCGGCGTCTCGGACCCCGGCTATCACCTCGTCCGGGGGTGCCTCGCCCGCGATCTACCGGTGGAGGTCGTGCCGGGGCCATCGGCCGCGATGACCGCGCTCGTCGTCTCCGGGCTGCCTCCGGCGCGCTTCGTCTTCGAGGGGTTCCTGCCGCGGAAGAGCGGCGAGCGACGACGCCACCTCGAGGCGCTCGTCGAGGAGCGGCGAACGCTCGTGTTCTACGAGTCGCCGCACCGCGTCGCGGCCTGCCTCGAGGATCTCCACGCGGTGTTGGGCGACCGCCCGGCCGCCCTCTGCCGCGAGCTCACGAAGCTCTACGAGGAGGTGCGGCGCGGGACGCTCGCCGAGCTGCTGGAGTCGGTGCGCAAGGAGGGTCCGCGGGGCGAGATCGTCCTCGTCGTAGGCGGCGCGGTCCACGAGCACCGCGAGGCTCCCGGCGCGCCCGAGTTGGCGGCGCGCGCCCGGGCTCTCATGGCGAGCGGGGTGCCGCGCAAGGAAGCGCTCGCCGAGGTCGCAGAAAACGCAGGCGTGCCGAAGCGGGCGGTCTTCGACGCTCTGGTGGAGACCCCGGAGAGCTAGGGACGGATCGGTGCGTCGTCGGGCAGGCGCACCTCGACACGACCGTGCTTGCCGAGCTCGCCCGCGCAGCGGGCGCAGACGTTCCGCCCGCGGAACTCCACCAGCTCCTCCTGCGACGAGCAGAAGAGGCAGACGTCCTGCCGCTTCTCCAGGATCACCCGCTCGCCATCCACCGAGATGTCGAGCTGGTCGCCCTCGCGGATACCGAAGACACGCCTGATCTCCGAGGGGAGGACGATCCTGCCGAGTTCATCGATCTTGCGGACGACGCCGGTAGACTTCATGAGCTCTCCCTCGCGGAATTGGAAGTTACTGGTGCAGTATCCCCCCCGCAGCCCAAGGGGGAAACGTTTTTGGGCGAATTTGTCCGTTCCCGGGCGAGGCGGTCCGGCGAGGCGGGAGGTCCTGTGAGCGAAGACGTGTTCTACGTCACCACCCCCATCTACTACGTCAACGACGTGCCGCACCTCGGCCACGCCTACACGCAGGTGGTCACCGACTTCGTGGCGCGCTTCCGGCGGATGGAGGGACGCGACGTCTTCTTCCTCACCGGCACCGACGAGCACGGACAGAAGATCCTGCAGGCGGCCGAGAAGCAGGGACTATCCCCGAAGGAGTGGACGGATTCGATAGTCCCGCGCTGGCTCGAGGTCTGGAAGGCACTCGATATCTCGTACGACGACTTCATCCGGACTACCGAGGAGCGGCACGAACGACCCGTTCAGCGGTTCGTCCAGGAGCTTTACGACAAAGGCGAGATCTACCTCGGCACCTACAAGGGGCTCTACTGCGTCGGATGCGAGGCCTTCAAGACGCCTGACGAGCTGGTCGACGGCAAGTGCCCCCTCCACGGGACGGAGCCGGAGGAGGTGGAGGAGGAGAACTACTTCTTCCGGCTGTCGAAGTACGCAGAGCCTCTCCTCGACCTGTGGGAGAAGGCGCGCGGGAGCGTCCTGCCCGAGGCGCGGCGCAACGAGGTGATCGGGAAGGTCAAGGGCGGCCTCGAAGACCTCTCGATCAGCCGGGTGTCGTTCGACTGGGGCATCCCATTGCCGTGGGATCCGCGCCACGTCATCTACGTCTGGATCGACGCGCTGCAGAACTACATCACGGCTGCCGGCTACGGTTCCGATCCGGACCGCTTCGCTCGCACGTGGCCTGCCGACGTTCACTTCGTCGGCAAGGACATCCTGTGGTTCCACACGGTGATCTGGCCGGCGATGCTGATGGCGAACGGGCTCGAGGTCCCGCGGTCGGTCTTCGCGCACGGCTTCCTTCAGGTGGGCGGCGAGAAGATGTCGAAGTCGAAGCTCACGGGCATCTCGCCGCACGACCTGGTGGCGACCTTTGGCTCCGACGGCTATCGCTATTACTTCATGCGTGAGATCTCGTTCGGGCTCGACGGCGAGTTCGCGTGGGAGGGGATGGTCGACCGCTACAACGCGGATCTCGCCAACGACTTCGGCAATCTCGCGAGCCGCGTGCTGAACATGATCTCCCGGTACCTCGACGGCGCGATCCCGTCGGTGCCGGAGGAATCCGAGATCGAGTTCCCCGAGCAGGCGCTGATCGACACGCAGGTCGATGCGTTCGATGCCATGCGTGCGGCCGTCGATGCGATCCAGCCGCATGAGGCGTTGAAAGCCTGCTGGAGATTCGTCCGCAAGGCGAACGCCTTCGTCGAGGAGGTCGCGCCGTGGGCGCTGGCGCGCGACGAGTACCAGCGGCGTCGGCTCGAGGTCGTCCTCTATCAGCTCGCCGATGCGCTGCGCCTCATGGCGCTGATGACGGCGCCGGCGATCCCGCGCGCCGCGCAGGAGCTGTGGAGCCGCCTCGGCCTCGAGGGCGAGGTCTCGTCGAGGCGGTTCCCCGATGAGCTGCGGTGGGGCCTGCTGCCGGCAGGCAACAAGGTATCCGTCGGGGATCCGCTCTTCCCTCGCCTCGACGACGAGCGCGCCGCCGGCTGAGCGAGGTGTGGTTCGACTCGCATTGTCATCTGCACCTTGTCGAGGAGCAGGCCGATCTGCGCGGCGTGATCGATAGCGCACAAGAGAGCGGCGTGAGCGAGATGACGACGATCGGCATCGACGTCGCCTCGTCGCGAAGAGCCCGCGACATCGCGCACGAGCACCGACTCTGGTTCTCCGCCGGCGTCCACCCGACGTCGGCCACCGGGTGGGACGGCGCCGCCGCGGCCGCCGTCGAACGGCTGCTCGAAGATGAGCGGGCGGTCGCGGTCGGGGAGACGGGACTCGACTACTACTGGGGCGAGGTCGACCCCGAGGTGCAGCAGAGAGCGTTCGAGGATCAGATCGCGCTGGCGCGCTCCACGGGCAAGGCTCTCGTGATCCACACACGCGACTCTGTGGAGGCCGCGATCGCAACGCTCGAACGCCTCGGCGCGCCGCCGCGGACGATCTTCCACTGCTGGTCGGGCGATCTCGAGGCACTGCGGCGCGCCCTCGACCTCGACGCCTACATCTCTTTCGCCGGCAACGTGACCTTCAAGAGCGCAGCCGATCTCCGCGACGCTGCAGCGCGGGTGCCGCTGGAGCGGCTGCTCCTCGAGACGGATTCCCCCTATCTCGCTCCCGTTCCGCATCGGGGTCGTCCGAACCGGCCGGCGCACCTGGAGGCGACCGGTGCGATGGTGGCGGAGGTGCGCGGCGAGCCGGTCGAGCGACTGGCGCAGGCGACGTCTCAGAACGCGCGCCGCGTCTTCGGGCTCGAGCCGTGACCGAGCTCCTCGGTGCGCGACGGTTGCGGGAGTTGTTCGATCGCCACGGCATCCGCCCGCGCAAGGAGCTCGGACAGAACTTCGTCGTCGACCCGAACACGATCCGGAGGATCGTGGAGCACGCGGAGATCCGCCCAGGGACGCGGGTCGTCGAGATCGGAGCCGGCGCCGGTTCCCTGACACTCGGGCTGGCCGAAGCGGGAGCGCGCGTCACCGCCGTCGAGTTCGACCGCGCCCTCCTGCCGGTATTGGCCGAGACGGTGGGCGAACTTGACGAGGTCGAGATCGTCGCGGCGGACGCCCTCACCTTCGACTTCGGCTCCGGTGGTGAAGCAGTCGTCGCGAACCTTCCGTACAACATCGCCGTCCCGCTCGTGATGAGCGTCCTGGCGCGCGCGCCGAACATCCAGAGCATGACGGTGATGACGCAGAAGGAGGTCGGCGAGCGACTCGCCGCCGCGCCGGGCACCAAGGCCTACGGGTCCCTCAGCGTCATGGTTCGGCACCGCGCCGAGGCGCGCGTCGTGATGCGAGTCTCCCGGCGCGCCTTCTACCCCGTGCCGGGCGTCGACTCGGTCGTCGTGCGACTCCGGCGCCGAGAGGGGAGCGACGTCGACTCGGTCGCGCTCGAACGCGTCGTCCGTGCGGCCTTCGCGCAGCGCCGCAAGACGCTCCGCAACACCCTCGTTCCGGTCGCCGGCGATGCGGCGCGGGCCGAGAAGATGCTCGAGGCGGCGGGGATCGATCCGGCCGCGCGCGCCGAGGAGGTCGACCTGGACGGATTCGCCGCGATCGCGAGGCAGCTCGGTTGAGGACGGTCCACCTGCGTTGCTTCGCGAAGGTCAACCTGTTCCTGGGCGTCCTCGGCAAGAGGCCCGACGGCTATCACGAGATCGAAACGATCCTTCACAACGTTTCGCTCGTCGACGACGTCTGGGTCGAGGAAACCGCGGGGGACGGGATCGAGGTGGTGATGGACGCCGGAGACGTTCCGCCCGGCGAGAACCTCGCCGCGCGCGCCGCCGAAGCTTTGGCGCGCCGGGGCGTCGGGCGCGCCGGGCTCCGCATCCGGATCGAGAAGAGCATCCCCGTCGCCGGCGGGATGGGGGGCGGATCGGCCGACGCCGCCGCGGTCCTCATCGGTCTCGCACACCTCTCCGGCGCCGATGTGGAGCCAACGGTCCTGGAGGATGCGGCGGCCGACGTCGGTAGCGACGTCCCGTTCTTCCTGCGCGGAGGGACGCAGGTCGCGAGCGGACGCGGCGAGCGGCTCTCGCCTCTGGAGATGCCGCAGCCATTTTGGTTCGTCCTCGGTATCGACGGGCGTCCGCTCTCCACCGCCGCGGTCTACCGCGCGTGGAGCGGCCCGCCCTCCGGCCGGGATCGTGCCCCGACCGCGGTGGTCGCCGCGGGAGGCCCGCGGGAGGTCGCGCGGCACCTGCACAACGACCTCGAGCCGGCCGCCTTCGCGCTGAGGCCGGAGCTCGCCGCGA
>DATLFS010000068.1:0-4356 GCA_035540935.1 Actinomycetota bacterium | reverse complement strand
GTCGTAGAGCACCAGACGCTTGCTCGATCCGAGACCGGCCACGTAGGCGTTCTCGGTGGAGGTGCGACGGGAGGCGTCGGCCACCAGGACGTCGTCGACCTCGATGCCCGCCCGTTCGGTGAGAGCGACCAGACGAGCTCGCAGCGACCCCTCCGCCAGCGGCTCGAAGCGATTGAAGAGAGGAGCGATCACGAGCGGATAGAGGAAGACCAGCAGCGCACTCAAGGCGGTGAACGCAACCCAGCCGATGACCCACCAGTTCTGCGGTCTCCACCGGACCACGCCGAAGAACGCCGCTGCCGCGACCGCCGCGACGACGGCGGCCACCAGGAGGGACTTCACCTGGTCGAGCAGCCACGCGCCGCCGCTCTGGGTCGAGAGCCCCCAGGCGTGAGCAATGGCGTAGCCGCGGACGTAGGCGAGCGGCAAGAGCACTACCGCCAGGACAAGCGCGAGAGCAGCGCCGGCGAGGGCGGCGCGGAGGACGAAGCCACCGGGGAGTCGGTCGAGGTGACCGACGAAGCGAGCCGCGGGCCCGCGCGCGAGGACCAGCAAGGTCACGATCTCGACGACCGCGGTGAGAACGAAGGCGGCGTACATCGGCGCGCGGAAGCGGCCGTGGCGCGCTATCTGCTCATCGGTGAAGGATGCACCCGCGGCCCGATCGTCCTCGGGCGCCGCACGCATCGACGCGGGCGTCACGGAGAGGAGAGCGACGCATGCCGCCGCGGCGACCGCCACCGGGATGATCACGAGGGCGGCGCGGGCGGTGCTCATGGGGGCGAGCCTAGCGGCCTACCCCGTCTCGGCCGCGGGGGGCTCGGTCGCCGGCTCGGCGCGCGGCCGGAACCTGAGGACGGGGATCAGCCCGGCGCCGGCCAAGGCTCCGACGGACGAACCCAGCTCGTCGTCGATCTCGACCGGGGCGTCGATCGGGTGGAGCACGGCCGAGACGAGGCAGTCGTCACAGTGGGTGCTTCGGTACATCTCGCACTGGGTGCAATCGATCTTCACGGATGTCTCCTCTCCTGCAACGGACCTTCGTTCCGGGTACCTGCAGAAGGCTAGAGAGACCCTGCGACAAGTTTCGGTGGCCTCAGCGGAGGAGGTCCAGCAACTGGTCGCTGGTGGCGACCGTGGCGCCCTTCTCCCGGAGGCGTTCCTGGAGCTCCCGGTCGTTCGTCACCGCGACCACCGGGTCGGGCGGCAGAACGTCGAGCAGGGCGACCAGGTGGTCGTCCGCCTTCTCGCCCGGCCGCGAGTACTCGACCTTCACCGGCCCGCGGAAGGCACGGCGCGCCGCCGGTGCCACCACGTTCCCGTCGAAGACGACGATCGCCTCCCCGACTCCCTTGCGGCGGACGAGCGCCCCCAGCTCCGTCACGAGGCGCTCCCGCTGCTGCTCGAGCTCCATCTTCCCGAAGCCGCGCTCCGCGAGCGTCACGTTGTAGCCGTCGACCACGACCCGCACGCCGTCGTGGTCCAGCCATGTCTCGAGCGTCTGAGGGTCGTCGTCGAACCTCCCCATGGGAACCGGCAGTGACCGGCGGACCTGCCGGCGCGGCCCCTCCACCCCATCCGGCTCTCGCCGCTCTTTGAGGTCTGCGACCTCCCTCTCGAGGTCTGCGACGCGCCGCTCGAGCCGCTCGACCTCGCGGGCCGCCTCGGCCGCGGCGCGCCGTTCGACCTTCAGGTCGCGGCGCGCCGCATCTCGTTCTTTCTCCGCCGCCTCGACCGAGCGCCGCGCCCTCCGCGCCTCCTTGTCGGCCGCGGACGCGGCCTCGTCCCGCTCTCGTTCGGCCTCCGTCTTCGCCTGCGCGGCCGCCTGCAGTGCTTCCTCCGCCTCGGCCAGCGAGGAGCGAAGCGCGGCGATCTCCCGATCACGAGCGGCTCGCTCGTCGGCGAGCGCCGCTTTCGCGCGTCTCGCCTCTTCCCGCGCCTGCTTGGCCCGTTCGCGCTCGCGCGCCGCGGCTGCCTCGAGCGCCCCGGTGTCGGGCGCGGGAGAAGTTACCGGCTCCGGATCGTCTTCGGCGCCGAGGGCACGCAGTTGCTCCTCCCAGCCGTCTTCGCGCTCACATGCGAGCCGCAGGATCGCCTGGTCCTCGGGTGGGAGATCCGGGTGGACCTCGTCGAGCCAGTCCAGCACCGCGTTCCTGAAGGTGTCGTCGTCGAGCGCTGCGATCAAGACGCCGGAACGTGCCGCGAGTGCCTTCGCGCGGAACGCCTGTAGCGGCCGGAGCTGGTTGGGAAGCTGGTGGCGCGGCACGGCGCGCACGTACGCCCCCACGCCGCGCGCGATCGCGGCAGCCACATCCGGCGGTAGTCCTTCCATCACACGACGCCGGCGCGTCGGAGCTCGTCCACCTCGGAGTCGCCGAGCCCCACTTCCGCCAGGACCTCCGCGGTGTGCTCGCCTAACTCGGGTGGGGGACGCCGGACGAGCGAGGCGGGCGGATCGTCGACGCGGATCGGGTTCCCGACGTGGGACCAACGACCGACCCCCGGCAGCTCCGTCTCCACGACCATGCCGCGCGCCCGCACCTGTTCGTCGGCGAACGTCTCGGCGAAGTCGTTCACCGGCGCCACACACGCGTCGACCTCCGCCAGGGTCTCCATCCACATCGAGCGCGTCTTCGTTTGGAACAGCGCCTCGAGCTCACCGATCACTTCGGCGCGCCGCTCCCCCGTCGCGAAGGCGTCACCTTCGAAATCCGGCCGCTCCAGCGCACGGCAGAGCGCGCTCCAGAACTGCGGCTCGAGCGCACCGACGGCCAGATAGCCGTCGGCCGCCGGATAGACGCGGTAGCAGGGGTAGCGGCCGGACAGGTGCATCTGCTCGCGGAGCGGCGGGTTGCGGGTGGCGACGAACTCCGCGGCGTGGATCGAGAGCCACGACACGACCGTGTCGAGCATCGAGATGTCGCAGACGGCGCCCCCACCCGTGCGTTCGCGGCGGAGGAGAGCCGCCAGGATCGCTATCACCGCGCTCATGCCGCCTCCGAGATCGCCGATCTGGACCCCGGGCAGAACGGGAGGGCCGTCTTCCGGCCCGTTGATGCCCAGCACGCCTCCGTAGCCGATGTAGTCCGCGTCGTGACCCGCGGCCGCGGCGCGCGGCCCGTCCTGCCCATAGCCCGTGATCGCGCAATAGACGAGACGCGGGTTCTTCTCCGCCAGCTCGGCGCGGCCGACGCCCAACCGGTCGAGCACGCCGGGACGGAAAGACTCCACGAGCACGTCGAAGCTCCCCGCCAAAGCCAGCAGCAGGTCGCGGCCGCGCGGCTCCTTGAGATTCAGCGTCAGCGACCTCTTGTTCCGATTGAGCGCGATGTGCGGCGCGGCGACGTCACCTACGAGCGGCGGCGTCCACCTGATGTAGTCGCCCTTCTGCGGCTCTTCCACCTTGACGACATCCGCGCCGAGATCGGCGAGCAGAAGCGTGGCGAAACCCCCGGGCAACAATCGTGTCAGGTCGAGAACCCGCACACCGTCGAGCGGGCCGCTCACGCTCCCTCCGCCGCGGAGGACTCGGTCGACACATCCGCCGATCCGCACCAGCGGCACACGACCTTCTCGATCCGCCGGTCGATGACCTCCTCTTCCTCGACGTAGTCGTCACCACCGAGCGTGTAGTGGTGGAAAGCGCGGACACGCTTCGACTCGAAAACGTCGAAGCGAGTCTTGTTGCCGCAACCGTTGCAGCGATAGGCGACGCCCTCAGTCATCGCCGGATGCCCGAAGGGCGAAAACGACCGTGTCGTCCGTTACCTCGCCGAAGCTCTGCGCGTCCTCATAGAGGGTGCGCGCCACGTCGCACGATGGATCGCCGGCGCAGCGGGCAAGTTGCCGGCTCACGCGCTCGATCCCGTAGAGCTCCTTATCGCGTCGTGCCTCGGTCAACCCGTCGGTGTAGGCGACGAAGACGTCGCCCTGGTCGAGGTGAAACGACGTTTGCTCGAACTGCTGGTCCTCGAACATCCCGAGGATCGTTCCAGGTAGCTCGAACGTCTCCACCGTGCCGTCGCGCCGGAACACCAGCGGGGGCGGGTGACCGGCGAGCGCGATCTGCCCGGTGGAGCTGTTCGTGTCGAAAACACCGAACATGCAGGTGGCGAAGCGATCCTCTGCGAACCCGTGCACCAGCGCGTTGTTGAGGTGGTACAGGACACTCGCCGGAGAGGCGTTCCGGATCGCGAACGCGCGCAGCATGTACTTCGCCTGCGCGGTCTGCGCCGCAGCTTCGGCACCTTTGCCCGAAACGTCGCCGACCACGATCCCGACGATGCCTTCACCAAGGTCGAAGACGTCGAAGAAATCACCGCCGATCTCGGCGTCGTGGCTCGCGGGCTCGTACAC
>DATLFS010000067.1:0-4554 GCA_035540935.1 Actinomycetota bacterium | reverse complement strand
TGGCCGCGCCCTCTACGATTCGCCTCCGTGGCGATCTACGTCGTGTCCGATCTGCACGGGTCTGCGAGCGCGCTCGCGGACGCCGTGCCGCGCGGCGCGACCTTGCTGCTTCTCGGCGATCTCATCAACTTCATCGACTATCGGTCGATGAGCGGGATCCTCGTCGACGTCTTCTCGGTCGAGGCGGTGGCCGAGGTCGTGGAGCTGCGCACGGCGGGCCGGGTCGAAGAGGCGCGTGAGGTGATGCGCGCGCGCTCGAAGGGCCGCGAGGACGAGGTGCGGAGTGAGATCGGCCGCCGCGTCCTTTCGCAGTACGAGGAGGTGTTCGAAGCGTTGCCGCACCCGACCTATCTGATCCTCGGCAACGTCGACAACCCGGCGATCGCGCGGGAGTTCGTGGACCGCACCGAAGGTGTAGAGGATGTCGATGGGCGCGTGATCGAGCTCGAGGGCGAGAGGTTTGGTTTCGCCGGGGGCGCGCTGCCGACGCCGTTGCGTGTCGCGGGCGAGGTAACGGCCGAGGAACTTCGCGGCAAGCTCGACTCGTTGGGCGAGGTCGACGTGTTGTGCACGCACATCCCGCCGGCGATCCCCGAGCTCTGCTTCGACACGGTCGCGAGGAAGTCGGAGCAGGGGAGTCGCGACATCCTCGAATACCTGCAGGACGTTCAGCCGCGCCGCCACTACTTCGGCCACCTTCACCAGCCGCTCCTGTCGACCTATCGCCTCGGCCGGACGCTCTGCGTCAACGTCGGATACTTTCGGAGGACCAAACAAGCGTTCCCTCACCTGTAGGGGGTTGCCGTGGCGGAGAAGGTGAAGGACTCGATCGACATCGAGGCGTCCGCGGAGGAGATCTTCGAAGTGGCGACGGATTTCTCCGCCTATCCCGATTGGAACGCGAACATCAAGCAGGTCGAGATCAAAGAGACGGACGATGACGGCCGCGCGACCCAGGTCTGGTACGAGGTCGACGCGAAGATCAAGGTCCTGCGCTACACCCTCGAATACGACTACTCCGATGCTCCCGAGGGGTTCTCCTGGACCCTGGTCGAGGGAGACGTCAAGACGCTGGAGGGCTCGTACGCGTTCGACGAGTTCGAAGACGTGACCGACGTGACATACGAGTTGAAGATCGACCCCGGATTCAAGGTGCCCGGGATGCTGCGCCGGCAAGCGGAGAAGATGATCGTGCGCACGGCGCTCGAGGACCTCAAGAAGAGGGTCGAGGCGGGATAGAGCTCCGGCAGTAACCTGCTCCGCATGCGGATCCTGCTTTTCACCGGCAAGGGCGGAGTCGGGAAGACGACGGTGGCGTCGGCCACCGCCCTTCGGATCGCGGCCGCGGGATCGAAGACGCTCGTGATGTCGACCGACCCGGCACACTCGCTGGCCGACGCGTTCGCGACCGACCTCGGCTCGGAGCCGCGGGACGTAGCACCGAACCTCTGGGCAGAGCAACTCGACCCTCAGCAGCGCCTAGAGGAGAGCTGGCGCGACATCCGCGATCACCTGGTGGCCGTCTTGAACTGGGCGGGGATCTCAGAGCTCGAGGCGGAGGAGCTATCGGTGATCCCCGGGCTCGACGAGCTGTTCGCCCTTACGGACGTGAGACGGCATCACGACGAAGGCCGCTACGACACGGTGGTCGTCGATTGCGCGCCGACGGGGGAGACGCTGCGGCTGCTCAGCCTGCCCGACGTCATCCAGTGGTACATGGAGCGGATCTTCCCGGTCGAACGAAGGGTCATGGGTGCGATCCGGCCGGTAGCGCGGCGTCTCACGAGCCTGCCGTTGCCCACCGACGAGGTCTACGACGCCGTCCGTCGCTTCTACGAGAAGCTCGAGGGCGTGCGGCGCATCTTGACGGACGCGGAGACGACCTCGGTGCGGCTCGTCGTGAACCCGGAGCGGATGGTGATTGCCGAGGCGAAGCGCACGTTCACCTATCTCAACCTGTTCGGCTACCGCGTCGACGCGATCATCGCCAACCGCATCCTTCCCAGCGAGGTCTCCGATCCGTACTTCTCCGAGTGGAAGAAGGTCCAAGCCGAGCACCTCGAGACGATCGCGCACGCATTCGACCCGGTCCCCATCCTGACGGCGCGCCTCCACGCGCAGGAGCTATCGGGCGCGTCGCTCTTGGAGGATCTTGCAGCCGAGCTCTACGAGGATCGCAAACCTGAGGACGTGCTCTTCCGCGACGACCCGATGACGATCGAGAAGCGGGGGTCCGACTACCTCCTCGCACTGCGCCTCCCGTTCACGGAGCGCCACGATCTGGACCTGTCGCGCCGCGACGACGAGCTCTTCGTCCGCGTGGGCCCCTACCGGCGGACGATTATGCTGCCTGCGGCCCTCGCATCGAGAGACGTCGCCGGTGCGCGTATGACCGGCGACCGTGTCGAGGTCACTTTTTCACGAGGTGACGCAACGTGAGTGACGACGGGCGCGCCGCCCGCTACAGCGATCTGTTCGCCGTGGGCGAGCACGATCACGAGAGCGACTGCTCGTTGTGCCCCATATGCGCGGGGATCGCGGTCCTGCGGAGCACGAATCCCGAGGTGGTCGAGCGGCTCCGCGCCGCGGCGCGGGAGCTCGTGGCTGCGGCCGGCATCCTCGTCGCCGAGGCCGAGAAGGTGGTGGGCTCCGCCGAACCTGGGGCGACCGGCGCGACCGACGGCAAGGTGCGCAAGATCGACGTCGTCTGATACGGCCGACGGCCCGACGACCACTATCCTGAGGGCGTGAGCGGGAACAAGGCCGTTATCGGCGTCGACGTGGGCGGGACCGGCACGAAGGCCGGCATCGTCGACCCGGCGGGCACGATGGTGGCGCGCGTCGAGCGGCCGACCGACAACAGCGCCGGCACGAAGGGCATCATCACGGTCGTCGAGGACCTCTTCCGGCGCGCCTCCGACCTCGGTTACGAGGTCGTCGCAGTAGGCATCGGCGCCGCCGGCTTCGTCGATTTCGCCCGCGGCTCCGTCACCTTTTCGCCGAACCTCCAATACGACGACCCGGAGATCGCGGCCGCGCTGCGTGCCCGCGTGAACGTGCCGGTGGTCGTCGATAACGACGCCAACGCGGCCGCATGGGGCGAACGGCGGTTCGGTGTGGCGCGCGACATGGAAGACATGGTCCTGCTGACGCTCGGGACGGGCGTGGGCTCGGGCATCATCGCCGGCGGGCGTCTCGTTCGCGGTGCAACGGGAGCAGGAGCGGAGTTCGGTCACATCGTCATCGACCCCAACGGTCCTCTCTGCGGATGCGGCCTCCGCGGCTGCTTCGAGCAGTTCGCCTCGGGGCAGGCGATCGAGCGCATGGCGCGGGACGCGCTGAAGGAAGACCCGCAGAGCAGCATCGCCGCCTTCGCCGACGATCCGGATCGTCCAACGGCCAAGGACGTGGCTCGGGCCGCGCGCGAGTACGACGAGACCGCCCGCGCGGTGCTCAGGGCCGCGGGCCGCTATCTCGGGATCGGGTTGTCGAATGCCGCCAACCTCTTCGACCCCGAGGCGATCGTCCTCTCCGGGAGCGTGGTGCTCGCCGGCGAGCCCTACCTCGGACCGGCGCGCGACGTCCTCGTCGAGATGACGGGACTGCAGCGGAGGCGGCCGATGCGGATAGACGTCTCGGCTTTGGGTGAGGACGCAGGTGTTATCGGGGCGGCCGCGCTGGCGCTCGAGGAGGTGGGGGAGTGACGTCCGCAGAAGACCCGCGCTCCGCGCTCAAGGAGTATGCGCTGTTCGCGCCGCGCCTCGTCAAACTCGTCGCGCGTCTGATGCGCGACCCGCGCGTCCCGCCGCGCTCCAAGGCGTTGCTCCTCGTGCTCGGCGGCTACCTCGTCTCGCCGGTCGATCTGATCCCGGACTTCATCCCGGCTGCCGGCTACCTCGACGATCTGGTGATCGCCGCCTTCGCTCTCCATCAGATCCTGAACCGCGTGCCCGAGACGGTCGTCCTCGAGCATTGGGACGGGAGCGAAGACGTGATCCAGGTCGTGCGCGAGGTTCTCGACATCGCGATAGGCCTCCTGCCGGCGCGCCTGCGCCGGCGGCTCCCCGGCGTGTGACGGAGCGACTATGAGCGGAGCCGGCGGTGTCGTCGCGCTCGTCTTCCTGCAGTGGACGGTCGGCTGGCTCGGTGCGGCGGCCTGGTCGCAGTCGTGGTCGGTGGTACGCCGCGGCCACTTCCGCATCACCGCGTGGTGCATCGCCGCCACCGCTGCGATCGCGGTCGCGGCGAACCGCGCCGCGCTGGGAGAAGCCGCCGGTCTCCAGCCCCTCCTCGTCGTTCTCGTCGCCTCCGCGGCCTTGCTCTACCTGGCCTTCCAGTACTCCCGCACCGACGTTCCGGGGGCGGTCGCCGGTGCGGCGGGCACGGCGGTCGGCGCGGCGGCACTGTTCGCCACCGCGCGCCTGATCCCCGGATGGCCGGGGGTCTTCGCCGCCTTGCACCTGCTGGCGGGCGCCGCCCTCCTCGGAGGGGTGACGAACGGCATGCTGCTGGGGCACTGGTACCTGAATCAGCCGGGTCTCAAGCCGTGGGCCT
>DATLFS010000066.1:0-6458 GCA_035540935.1 Actinomycetota bacterium | reverse complement strand
CTGCGTCAGACCGGTGAGGAGCCTTCTGCGCGGCGACCCTCCGGCATCCCGCCGGCCGGTGAGGACGCGGTGTCGTCCGCCCTGTTCTTCGGGTCTCCACGCGAGGGCGACCCGGCACGCTTCCTGACGCTGTTATCCGTGGACGAGGACGACGACACCGCAGCGATCATCTACATCCCGGCGGCGACCGCGGTGGAGGTCCCCGGCCGCGGCCTCTTGGGCGTGGGGGAGGCTCTCGAAGGAGGAGTTCCCCTGCTGCGAGTCGCTGCCGAGAATCTCCTCGGCATCGAGATCGACGCGCACGTTCATCTGACGGCGGCCGACACCGAACGACTGATGGCCACGGTCGCGCCGCTTGAAGTCGATGTCCCGCGCGAGGTGAAGGTTGCGGCGGGTCGCGGCAGGGCCCGCATCGTTTTCCGCTCAGGTGCCCAGCGGTTGTCTGCATCGAACCTCACGCAGTTGCTGTTCACCCCCGGCCTCGACGGCGATCAGGTCGAGCTTGGCTCGCGCCACCTCGCCGTGTGGGACGGCCTTCTTGATGCCTACGAGGATTCGCCCGAGGCTTTGGGCGAGCAGGTGCGGGCCGCGGCCACCGCCCTCGAGCGGGCGGACGTGCCCGGTGACGAGATCGCCGCGCTGCTGGAGATGGTCGCCGCCACCGCGCCCGAGCGCCGCACGCTCTCGATACTGCCCGTGCGTCAGGTGAGCGTGGGCGGCGGAGAGCTCTACGCGGCGGACCGGGCCGAGATCGAGGCCTTCCTCGCTCAGACGCTCGGCGGCACCGCGGCGGACGAGGATCTGATCGCGGTGCAGATACTGAACGGCAACGGCGTCCCGGGGATCGGACAGGAGGCGGCCGAACGATTGGTCGGCAATGGGTTCCGCGTGGCGCTCACCGGCAACGCCCCGCGGCTCGACTACAAACGGACGCTTATCGTCACCTACGACCGGAGCGAAGCAGGCTTGGATGCGGCGCGCCGCGCGAAAGCGCTTCTGCGGGTGGGAAGGGTGCAGGTTTCGGCTCAGGAGCAGGGTAGTGTGGATCTGACCATCGTGATCGGAAAGGACTTTCTGCGTTCCCGCAGCACCTCATGACCACAACAGCAACCGAGGCAGTACGAGCGGCCGCTCACGCCGCGGCGGACAAGAAAGCGGCGGACATCACCATCCTCGACGTCTCTCGCCAGCTCGTCATCACCGACCACTTCCTCATCTGCAGCGGGAACACCGAGCGGCAGGTGAAGACGATCGCAGACGAGGTCGACAAGCGACTCCGCGAGGGGTTCCGGTTGAGCCCCTTCCGCCGCGAGGGCGAGCGCGAGGCGAGGTGGGTCCTCCTCGACTACGTAGATTTCGTCGTTCACATCTTCCACCGCGAAGAGCGCGACTACTACGACCTCGAGCGGCTGTGGGCAGACGCGCCTTCCGAGCGTTTCGACGAGGGATTCGAAGACGATGACAGAGCCGCGGCGAAGGCGACGTAAGCGGCGTCGCGGCGCCGGCGAGGGACGCCCCTCCGAACCGACCGCGGCGAAGAGCCAGCCGGAGACGACAGGTACGCGGCGTCGCAGACGACGCCGCCGAGGAGGCGATCGATCCGGGCCGCAGACGGCTACGCTCGAGTCGATCCTTGCCGGCTACCGGACCCCGCGCGATGCGCCACTCACCCGCGATCCCGACGGTCAGGACGTCGACGAGATCATCCGCGAGCTGCAGTCGGAATACGGCGTGCCGTTGTACCCGCAGGAGTATCGGATCACGATCAAGGTCGCGGAGGAGAAGAACGGCAGGGCCGCGGCGGTGGTCGAACGTCAGGACGCCGACCCGCAGCAGGTGAGGAGGGGACCGACGGGCGCGGTGCGAGAGAAGGCTCCCGCGCCGCCGCGCGTGGGCTCGGAAGACGCCGAGGAGCAGCGTTCCCCGAAAAGGCGGCGCCGTCGCGGACGTAAGCGTCGCGGCGGGGGAGGCGGCGGCGCGCCGAGCTCCGGATAGCGGCCGCGCCAAACGCCTCTGTTAGCATCGCTCGCACTCCGGGGCCCGTAGCTCAGTTGGTAGAGCGCTTCCATGGCATGGAAGAGGTCAGGGGTTCGATTCCCCTCGGGTCCACCCTCATGCAATCCCGGGCCACATGCCAGCCGCGCCTCGTTCACGTCGCATTCAGGTGAAGGCACTAGCGTGCGAGAGATGAACGACGTCCCCGAGGTTCTGTTCGTCTGCGTCCACAACGCCGGGCGCTCCCAGATGGCCGCCGCTCTGCTGGATCGAGCCGCGCACGGTGGCGTGGCCGTCCGTTCCGCGGGCTCGGCCCCCGCGGACGAGATCCATCCGGGGGTACGGGAAGTGATGGCAGAGATCGGCGTCGACCTGTCGAAGGAATTCCCGAAGCCCCTGAGCGATGAGGCCGTAAAGACCGCCGATGTGGTGATCACCATGGGTTGCGGTGATGCCTGCCCCGTCTACCCGGGCAAGACGTACCTCGACTGGCAGCTTCCGGACCCGGCCGGTAAGCCTGTCGAGGAAGTTCGAGCCATCCGAGACGAGATCGACCGCCGCGTGCACGAGCTGCTGGAGCGGTTGGAGGACGCAGGCGGTTCTGCGTAGGCATCATCGCCCGATGACCGTCTCTTCGGCGAGCCGGTACCGGTGGAACGCGTGGCGTTCGCCGGAACCGCGACCGTAGTAGTGCCAGTCGGGGAAGTTGAAGTCGGCGACGACGGCTCGCGGCAGAAGCAGGGCGGCTTCGAGGAACGTTTCGAGATCATCTACGCCGAAGATGTCGACCCTCCATCCCCGCTCGTCCAACTCGTCGAGCACGCGGCGGATGCCGGGCGTCGACCATGCGAGCGAGAGTCCGTTGATACCCCAACGCGCCAGTTCTGCCAGGACCGCGTCTATCAGCGCAGTGCCCGACAGGATCAGTGGGGCGAGGAAGCCGGCAGGGACCGTGATGTCGGCGCCGGGCATGATCGACCGGATCTGGTGCACCGCCGGTTCGTTCAGAACGTCGATCGTCCCCGTGAACGAGACCTCGGATTCCGCGAATCCGGCGCGTACGAGCGCTTGCAGGCAACGGTCGAGGAGCCCCTCCTCTTTCAGGTCCAGCGCAACGGCTCGCCCCCGCTCCTTCAGGATCCCGAGGCAGTCTTCCAGTAGGAAAGGATGTTCCGCACGGCTCCACGGTGTCTGTTCGAACGAGTCGTGTCGCAGCACGAGACGGCCCAGTGGATCGAGCCGCACGTCGCATTCTGCCCGCGTGACGCGCGACGTGAGGAATTGCCTGAGATTGGCCTCGTCATTGATCCCGTGCCAGACGAACAGGACCCGTTGACTCAGATCCTCTTCCCGGATCAATGCCGAAAGCGCGTAGTCGCCGCCTCCCACATGACGCGGGAGCGCGTCTCGCTGCGACTCGAAGATCGTATCTGCGTGGAAGAACATGACCTCGTGCGTTTCATCGGCTTCCGCCATGGCGGCGAGGTTCGCTGGTTCGTTGTCCACCACCGCGACGACCCGATATCCGCGATCTTGGAGGTCACGTCGCGCCTCGATCTTGGCGTCCTGTACGCGGACGTTCCAACCGTTCGGGTTCATGCACAGGGCGCTGCTCTCGAACGCCACCCGGTACGCTTGTCCCACCTGGTTCAGTGACTGCAACGTGATGTCGCGCAGGGCTTCCGGACGACCAGTGTTCAGGGCGACGATCGTGCGGGATTGGAGCTGGAACCAGCGGATCACACCGAGGACGCCGCGGTACGGACGGCATCCGGCCAGTACGGATCGCGGCTCCCACAGGTGTTGCAGGTACCACCGCAGGATGTTTTCCCTCGCGTTCGACGGCAGTCCGCGTGCCTTCAGGAAGTCCTCGATCCGATTCTCGTGGACGTCGACGTCCTCGGCAGTGAGCCCTCTGAAGTACTCGGTCCCGTGCACGCGATCGAATCCGATGAGGCAGTGAACGACCATGTACCGCATGTCGAGGATCGTTCCGTCGATGTCGAAGACGATGCATAGCGTGTCCTCGGGATAGGCGCGCGTCATCTGCTCGTAGTGCCGGGCCAGATCGGCCATCCAGTGAGGCGCTGTCGTCCGGGCCGCGGGGCGCGAGGTTGAGGTGTTCATGTCGTCAGGCTTAAGGACGTTCGTTATCCAGAAGCGGACACAACGTGACCACCCGGCGAATTCTTGGCGCCCCGGCGCGGGAAGAGGCTCGGGGGGGAGCCGAGCCTCTTCCGGGCGCTCGGAGCATCGAGCGCGAGCCGAGGCGACCCCAAGCTAATCCGAGGCGGTGTCTCCGCCGCGTCCGGAGCGTGAACACCAGAGGAAAGTGGGGGCGTGCTGAGTTCTACGGCGCGCCCGTCACGTCGAGGAGGCCCTGGTCGCGGACGAGGCTCGCCGCGAGGGTCTTGTACCCGTGCGCCTCGAACAGCACGACCAGACGCTCTCCCTCGTCGCGCACGACGTGCCCCCGACCGAAGACCTCGTGTCGTACCGGGGTGTTCGCCGGGATGCGTCCGGGCTCCGGAGCCGAGGCCTTGGATCTGCCCGAGTCGCAGTTGTCGCAGTGGCCGCAGTTGTCGTGCACGTCCTCACCGAAGTACGTGAGGATCATCCGGCGGCGGCAGGTGGTGGTCTCGGCGTACTGGCGAACCATGTCGATGCGGGTGTCCTCGATCCGGCGTCGTGTCTCCTCGGCGCGCCGGGCGAGCTCGGCGGCGTCACCGGGGGAGATGTCGTCCCGCACGGCCACAGTGCCGTCGGTGCGTAGCTCCGCCGCTCCGAGACGTGTGAGCAGGTTGATCGCGCCGGTCACGGCGCGCCGTGTCACGTCCAGCTCTTCCGCCAGCGCGTCGACTTCGACTTTTTTTCCGCTCACGGCCGCGACGACGCTTTCGATGAGTTCGGGTCGACCTCCATTACCCCCCACGAAGAAGCGCCTCAAGCCGAGGTCCTCGGACCTGTAGAAGAGCACCGCGCGAGCAGGCTTCCCGTCGCGGCCCGCACGTCCTACCTCCTGATAGAGCGAGTCGAGTGAATCCGGCGGCGCGGCGTGGAAGACGAAGCGCACGTCGGGTTTATCGATGCCCATGCCGAACGCAGAGGTGGCGACCACCACCTCGAAGCTTCCGTTCATGAACGCCTCCTGCGCCTCCTCGCGCTCGCGACGCGTCATGCCGCCGTGGTAGTAGACCGCCTGCACCCCCTTGGTCCACAGCCTGCCGGCGAGATCCTCCGCCTCCCGCCGTGTTGCGACGTAGACGATCCCGGGCTTGTCCGCATCGGCGGCCGCTTCGTAGAGCGCGTCGACCTTCACCTGCTCGTCGGCGAAGTGCTGGACCGAGAGGTGGATGTTCGGCCGGTCGAACCCCTGCACGATCACGCAGGGGTCCTGCATGCCCAAGGCGTTCACGATCTCGTCGCGCACGATGGGTGCGGCGGTCGCCGTCAGCGCGAGGATCGGCGGACGTCCGAGCTCGCGGGCTACCGCGGCAAGTCGGAGGTAGTCGGGGCGGAAATCGTGGCCCCACGAGCTGATGCAGTGCGCCTCGTCCACGACGAACAAGGAGGGCTTACCTTCCGAGAGCCGCGCCACGAGCTGCGGATCTGCCAGCTGCTCGGGAGCGACCATGAGGTACTCGAGGTCGCGTGCGGCGAAGGCGTCGAGCGTGCTTTCCCGCTCGGCGTCCGGCAGGGTCGAGTTCAGCAGGGCGGCATCGCGGGACCCGTCGTCCCGCAAGCCCTCCACCTGGTCGCGCTGCAGGGCGATCAGTGGTGACACGATCAGCGTTGGACCGTCGATCAGCAAGGCGGGGACCTGGTAGATGGCGGACTTGCCGCTCCCGGTCGGCATCACCACAAGCGTGTCCGCGCCCTCCGTGACGGCGCGCATCGCCTCTTCCTGACCCGGGAGGAGGTCTTCGTAGCCGAATCGCTCGCGGGCGATACGGCGTAGATCGCGTTCGTGCTTCGGATCGGCCACCGAGCCGTTCTGCCCGCTGCGGCACCTTCTGAACCTGCTTTCGCCGGTGTCGGCGGCGGGACAGCCTGCGGTTCCGTCACCCGGCATCCTTGTCCGCGATGGGCGCCCTCGAGGTCGATCAGCTCAGCTACGCGCTACCAGGTGGGCGCGTGCTCTTTTCCGACGTCTCGTTCAAGGTGCCGCAGGGCGCCCACGTCGCGCTCGTCGGCGTGAACGGGGTCGGCAAGACGACGCTGTTGCGGATCCTGGCGGGAGAGCTCGAGCCGGGCGGTGGGAGCGTCCGCCGCGGCGGCCGGGTCGCCTTCATGAGGCAGTTCGTGGCTCGGGACGCCTCGACGACGCTCCGCTCCTTTCTCCTGGAGCACGCGCCGGAGCAGGTTCGGAGCGCGGCGGCGGCCGTCGTTGAGGCGGAGCGGTCCCTCGCGTCCGGCGGCGACCCGCTCGCCTACGCGGAGGCGCTGCAGAGATGGGGTGATGC
>DATLFS010000065.1:0-12246 GCA_035540935.1 Actinomycetota bacterium | reverse complement strand
GCCTTGCGCTCCAGCTCAGTGAGGCCGCCCCAGATGCCGTAGGGCTCCCGGGCGTCGAGGGCGTAGTCGAGGCACTCCCGGCGGACCCCGCAGGTGGCGCAGACGAGTTTCGCGTTCTCCTCACGGGAGCGGCGCTCGGCGGGGGATTCGGCATCGTCGACCCCGAAGAACAGGATGGCCGGGTACTGCAGGCAGGCCGCCTGCTCCCGCCATTCCGTCTGTTCCTGCTCGAGCACCGGGTTCGTCATCTCCCGCCGATGCTTCCAGCGAACCGGCCGCGCGTCAATGGCGATTTTCCGCCGCGGCGCAACGGGGGGCGTCGCGAGGGGGTCAACTACACTCGCTGGCGTGAAGCGGGACCTGAGAACGATCTTCAAGGCATACGACGTTCGGGGTGTGTATCCGGGCGAGCTGGACGAAGACGCGGCGCGCCGTATAGGCAACGCCTTCGTGGGCTTCGTGGGCTCCGAGCGGGTCATCGTGGGGAGGGACATGCGGCCGTCCTCCCCACGCCTGGCGGCCGCCTTCGCCGAGGGCGCGACGGCTGCCGGAGCCAGCGTGCTCGACGTGGGCGAGGTCTCGACCGACGCCTGTTACTTCGCCGCGGGCAAGCTCGATCTGCCGGCGGCGATGTTCACCGCGTCGCACAATCCGGCCCGCTACAACGGGATCAAGCCGTGCCGGGCCGGCGCCGCGCCCATCGGGAGCGAGTCCGGGCTCGAGGACATCCGGCGCCTCGCGGAGGAGGCGGACGTCGCTCCACTGGAGGCGGCGGTCGAAGGGATGGAGATCCTCGAGGACTACGCCTCGCACTGCCGTTCCCTGGTGGACGAGAGCGTGCTTCGACCTTTGAAGGTCGCGGTCGACGCCGGCAACGGCATGGCCGGCAAGACGGTCCCGATCGTCTTCCGGTCGCTGCCGTTCGAGATCGTGCCTCTCTACTTCGAGCTCGATGGGACTTTCCCCAACCACCCGGCGAATCCCATCGAGGCCGCGAACCTCGTCGACCTCCAGCGCGCCGTGCTGGAGGGTGGGTGCGACGTCGGGATCGCATTCGACGGAGACGCCGACCGGATGTTCCTCGTCGACGACAAGGCGGAGCTGATCTCCGGTTCGACCACGACCGCGCTGGTCGCGGAGCGGCTGCTCAAGAAGTTCCCGGGCGAGAAAGTCATCTACAACCTGATCTGCTCGTGGGCCGTCCCGGAGGTCGTCGAGGAGAACGGCGGTCATCCGATAAGGACGCGCGTCGGGCATTCGTTCATCAAACAGGTGATGGCCGAGACCGGGGCCGTCTTCGGGGGCGAGCACTCCGGCCACTACTACTTCCGCGACAACTTCCGTGCCGACTCCGGCATGATCGCGGCGCTGCTCGTCCTCGAGGCGCTGAGTGAGGCGTCCGCACCTCTCTCGGAACTGAGGAAGCCGTTCGAGCGCTACTCCGCCTCCGGCGAGATCAACACCGAGGTCGCCGATCAGCAGACGGTTCTCGACCTGCTCGCGGAGCGCTACTCCGACGGGAAGCAGGATCAGACGGACGGGCTGACGGTCGAGTTCGAAGACTGGTGGTTCAACTGCCGCCCCTCCAACACGGAGCCGTTGCTGCGTCTCAATCTCGAGGCGGAGACGCCGGAGCTGATGGAGGCGCGGCGCGACGAGGTCCTCGCCGTGATCCAAGGAGGTATCTGATGCTCGACCAGCGGCTCCTCGAGATCCTTGCGTGCCCCAATTGCCGCGGTGGCGTCGAGTACCTCGAGGAGGAGTCGGTCATCGTCTGTCGCGGCGAGTGCGGCTACCGCTACCCGGTGCGAGAGGGCATCCCCGTGATGCTGATCGACGAAGCCGAGAAGCCTTGATCGACCTCGACGACGCGACGACCGTCGACCGTTTCGACTCGCTCGGCGTGCTCGCGACCATCGAGCGCTTCGCCGATCAGATGACACAGGCGTGGGAGCTCGGCGCCGACGTCCGCGGCCTGCCGGTGGCGGACGGGGTCGAGAACGTCGTGGTGCTCGGGATCGGCGGATCGGGGTTCGCCGGCGATGTGCTCCGTACGCTGCTCGAGGCGCGGCTGCCCGTCCCGATCGCGGTGGTGAAGGGCTATGCCCCGCTGCCGGAGTGGGTCGGCCGCAACTCGCTCGTGTTCGCGGTCTCGTACTCCGGGAACACCGAGGAGACGCTCGACGCCTTCCGGGCGGCGCACGATCGCGGCGCTCGACTCGTCGCGGTCGCCTCGGGCGGAGAGCTGTCGGCGGCGGCCGCGACTTCCGGCTGCGCGCTCGTGTCGGTGCCGGGCGGCGCGCAACCCCGCGCCTCACTCGGATTTCTCGCCTTGCCTCTCGTGGCCGTCCTGCAGACGCTGGGGCTCGCGCCGGACATGCGCGAGGACGTGACGGAGGCGATAGAGGTCGTAGATGGCCTGACCGTCACGGCGCGCCGTGACGTTCCCACCGCGGAGAACCCGGCGAAGCAACTGGCGCGCATCATCGCCGGGCGCGCCCCGGTTTTCTACGGCGGACGCGGGATCGGCGCCGCCGCCGCCTACCGTGCCAAGTGCGACGTGAACGAGTACGCGAAGCAACCCGCGTTCTGGAACGAGGTCCCGGAGATGAACCACAACGAGATCGCCGGTTGGAGCACGATGACCGGCGTAACGCAACTGCACATGAGCGCGTTGTTCCTCCGCGACCCGCACGAGGACCCGCGGATCGCGGCGCGGCTCGACGCCACCCGCCGCCTCGTGCGCCCCCATGTCGCCGACGCTCTCGAGGTGTGGGCCGAAGGCGACTCGGCGACGGCGCGCTTGTTCCACCTCGTGACGCTCACGCAGCTCGCCGCGATCTATGCCGCGCTGCTGAACGCGGTCGACCCTGGTCCTGTAGATGCCATCGAACGACTCAAGAGAGATCTGATCCGAGCCACCGAAAGAGGAGTGACGACATGACGGTTCCATCAGACATCCGCGACCCGCACATGGCCGCCGACGGCAAGCGCCGCATCGAATGGGCCGATCGCCAGATGCCGGTCCTGCAGCGGATCCGAGAGCGGTTCGAGAAGGAGCGGCCGCTCGACGGGATCCGTATAGCCGCTTGCCTCCACGTCACGACGGAGACGGCGAACCTGATGCGCACGCTGCAGGCGGGCGGCGCGGACGTGGCTCTGTGCGCGTCGAACCCGTTGTCGACGCAGGATGCGACCGCGGCCGCGCTCGTCCACGACTACGAGATCCCGACCTTCGCGGTGCGCGGCGTCGGGGAGTCGGAGTACTACGGACACATAAAGGCCGTTCTCGACCGCCGGCCGATGATCACGATGGACGACGGGTGTGATCTGGTGACGGTCCTCCACCAGCAGCGGCCGGACGAGCTCTCCGGCATCCTCGGCGGCACGGAGGAGACGACGACCGGCATCATCAGGCTGCGCTCGATGGAGGAGAAGGGCGTGCTCGCCTACCCGATCGTCGGCGTCAACAATGCGGACACGAAGCACCTGTTCGACAACCGCTACGGGACCGGACAGAGCGCGATCGACGGCATCATCCGCGCCACGAACGTCCTGCTCGCCGGCAAGACCGTCGTCGTGTGCGGTTACGGCATGTGCGGCCGCGGCGTCGCGGCCCGTGCCCGCGGAATGGGCGCCGACGTCGTCGTGACCGAGGTCGATCCCACCCGCGCGCTCGAGGCGGCGATGGACGGCCTGCGCGTCCTGCCCGGGGTAGAGGCGGCGAGCCAGGGAGACATCTTCGTCACGGTCACCGGCAACAAGCACGTGCTGCGCGGCGACCACTTCGAGGTGATGAAGGACGGCGCGATCCTTGCGAACGCCGGGCACTTCGACATCGAGATAGATCTGAAGACACTCCGATCGATGGCGACCGCGACGCGGGAGGCGCGACCCGAGGTCGAGGAGTTCTCGCTCGGCGAGCGCCGGATCTACGTGCTCTCCGACGGAAGGCTCGTGAACCTCGCGGCCGCGGAGGGCCATCCCGCGTCGGTCATGGACATGTCCTTCGCCAACCAGGCGCTCTGCGTCGAGTGGGTGGCGAAGGAGCACGCATCGCTCGAGCGGCGCGTCTACGGCGTGCCCGTCGAGATCGACAAAGACGTCGCCCGGCTCAAGCTCGAGACGATGGGCGTCCGCATCGACGAGCTGACGTCGGAGCAGCGCAGCTACCTGGAGTCGTGGGAGGAAGGCACCTGAGCAGACAGGACTCGGGTCCGCAAGCGGCGAACACCCCTTCGGTGAAACGCTTCCCCCTCCTCGCCGTCCTCCTGGCTCTCGTGGGCCTTCCCGCCGGTGCAGACGCAGGCACGCGCCTCGTGGGGTCGCTCGACGTCGGCGCCTCCGTCTTCTGGACCGGCCCCAGGATCGTGGATCGCTCCGTCTCGCGGAACGCGTGCGACCCGAGCCGCTGCCCCGAATACCGGATCGAGCTCCGCGACCGCGGCCGGCTGCGCGTCGCGCTCGACCTCGTGCTCGACGGCGTCCACGATCCGGAGAACGGAACGAAGGACTTCGCGCTGCAGGTGATCCGCCCCGACGGCAAGGTCGCCGGAGAGTCGGCATCCGGCCCCTATACCTACGAGGTCGTCGTCGAGGATGCGGTCCCGGGCACGTGGCGCGCCCGCGTCGTGCCCCTCAGCGTGCAGGATTGGAAGATCCGCCTCCGGGCGAAGCTGGAGCCGAAGAGCGAGCGATCGAAGAGGTCCGGAGCTCTCCTCCCGAACCTCAGGGCGGTGCCGCCCTTCGAGTTCACGTTCACCGCCCCCCTCACCACCTACGGCCCCGGCATCACGGCAGCCGGTGTCACGCCGCTCTCGTGCTCGCCCCTCGACTCCGTGGTCGACACGCCCAAGCGCTGCCTCCGCTTCTCGGCCGGACCGGAGAACGCGGGGCGCGGCGTCTTCGCGATCTCAGCCCGGGCGGGCGAGGGCACCCCCGCGCAGAAACCCGCCTACCAGCTCCTGCTCGACTCCGGGGGGACGCGCGTCGTGCGTGAGCTCGAGGCCGGCCAGTTCGAGTTCCACGGCAGCCACACGCACTGGCACTTCGCCGGCTATCTCACGTATGAGTTGCTCCACGTCGAGGGCGCGAGCGATGACGAGCCCTTCCCTCACCCCCGCCGGGTGGTACTCGTCCCGTCGAGCGTGGGACGGAAGGTCGGCACCTGTCCGGTGGACGAGCGGATGGCCGACTGGAGGAGGTTCTTCCAGGCGACGCAGTACGCCTATGTGGGCGACTGCTTCTCGACCTCGCGGCCCTCCATGGGCTTGTCGCCGGGGTGGGGCGACTTCTACGAATGGCAGCGGTTCGAGCAGTACGTCGAGTTCCCCCGGCCGGTGCTCGGTGATCCCGACGGCTACTACGTCCTGCGCGTCACCGTCGACTCGGAGGGGCGCATCCGCGAGACGAACGAGAGGGACAACGCCTCGTACGCTTACCTACGCGTCGAGGGCGACGACGTTCGCATCGTCGAGCGGGGCTACGGCGGTGATCCGTGGGACCCCCGTCGTGTGGTCGAAGCCGGAGCGCGCGCTAGGAGATAGACGCCGCACATTCGTGGACGCGTCCTCGCGCGACGCCTCCGACCGCGACGGTGTCGAGGACCCCCTCGAGGACGGCGAAGGTCGTGTTGACCCACGAGTAGCGCTCATCTCCCGATCGCATCCGGAATGAGGTGACGAAGACGCGCGCCTCGTCCGATCTTCGCAGCGTGGCGATGCCGTCCAGCTCGACCCACACCGAAGCGCCGTCTTCGGTGGTGAGGATGCCTCGCAGGGTCGGCACGTTCACGTCGTCGGGCCGCCGCGCCGCGAGATTCGTCAGGCGCAGCGAGCCGGACAGGCGGTCTCCGGAGACGGATCCCTCCAGCGAGCCGTAGATCTGGCCGCCGGCGCCGAAATCGACGGTCTCGAGGTCGGTGTAGGTGAGGCTCACTTCCGCGATCTGCGTTACCTCCACGGTTCCCTCCTCACTCGCTCGGCCGGCCCTGCCGCCGCGCTCCGTCGCCGCGGGTGTCGGCGGAGATCATCACGCGGTGCGGGAACGGGATCTCGATCTTGTTCTCGTCGAAAGCCACCTTGATCCGCTCGCGCAGCGCCCTCGCCACTTCCCACTGACGCCCCGGCTTGACCTCGGCGGTGATGCGCCATACGACCTCGTACTCGCCCAGCATCTCCACGCCCAGGACCTCGGGCGTCGAGTAGAGCTTCCGCGCGAGGTCGCTCGACTCCTTGGCTTCGGCCATCACACTTTCGAGGACCCGACGGACGACGTCCGGGTCCTCGCCGTACCCCACGCCGACGTCGACCACGGCGCGCGCCCAGTCCTTCGAGCGATTCGCCACATGCGTGATGCTGCCGTTCGGCAGGTAGTGCATGGTGCCGTCGAGCCCGCGTAGGCCGGTCACGCGGAGAGTCAGCTGCTCGACCTTCCCCGACGCGATCTGGTTCACCTCCACGATGTCGCCGACCCCGTACTGGTCCTCGAGCAGGATGAAGAAGCCGGTGACGACGTCGCGCACCAGGTTCTGCGCGCCGAAGCCGACCGCGAGACCGACGATCCCGACTCCTGCGAGCAGCGGGGCGAGGTTGAACCCGAGGGTTTGGAGCGCCATGAAGAGGGCGATCGTCCAGATCACGACGATGCCGGCCGAAGACAGCACGCGCGTGAGCGTCTCGGTTCGTTGCAGCGTCCGTATCGGCGTCGTGTGCTCCGCAACCTTGTTCTGCACCCGCTGCACCAGGCGTCGCAGGACGCGCGTGAGAACGTAGGCGGCGACGAGCACGACGACCAGCCGCAAGGCGCCGGCGATCACCGCCTCCTGGTTCTCGCCGAGCCACTCCACGAAGCGGTCCCACGACACGGCTCGATTCCTCCCTCGCATGCGGATGGGGGCTGCGGTCGAGGCGCCGCCGGCGGCGCCGGCTCCGTCTACCCGAGGGGACGAAGCGTCACAGCCCGAACCTAAGGTCGGCGTGTGCGAATCGCAAACCGCGCGGCGGCCGTCCTCGGCGACCGGTGTGTCATCTGCCGGAGGGACGGTCCGCCCCTGTGTCCGACGTGTGCCGCTGGCGCGCTGCCGGCTCCGCCGGGTCCCGACCCCCCCGGCATGGCCGCCGTTCACGCCGCCTGGTCGTACGAGGGTCCGGGACGGGCGGTCGTACTCGCACTGAAGGAGAGGGGGCGCCGGGGATGCGCCGATCCTCTGGCCGCCGCGGCGGCCCAAGCCGTGTGGCGGGAGGGCTCGGCCGCAGACGCCCTCACCTTCGTTCCGGCGCGCCGCGACGACGTGCGGCGGCGCGGCTTCGACCACGGTGCCCTCCTCGCCCGAGAGGTGGGGCGGCGTCTCGGCCTGGAGGTGCTGCCGCTGCTGAGCCGGGCCCGGCCGGTCGACGACCAGGTGGGTCTCTCCGCCACGGCGCGCCGGGAGAACCTGCGGGGCGCGTTCATCTCGGCCCCGGCGCCGGCGCGCATCGCCCTCGTCGACGACGTCGTAACGACCGGCGCGACCGCCGCCGCCTGCGCGGCCGCGCTGCGGCGCGCCGGGACGCGCCGGGTCGAGCTGATCGTCGCCTGCCGCACGCCGGCGACCTACTAGTACGAACTGCTTAGGGTTTTCCGGCTAGTGCGGCACTAGACTGCGGAAAGACCCGAAACGGACGAAACCGGCAGAGGACGGCAGCTCGATGGGCAGCGACGCCCCCAAGAAGATCCCCGGCGAGACCCCGACGGCGCGGGATCCCATCCGCGTCCTCATCGTCGACGACCACGCCACGGTGCGGGTCGGGCTGAAGACGGTCCTCGAGCCCGAGGAAGACATCGAGGTCGTCGGCGAGGCCGGCGACGGCGACGAGGCGATCGTGCGGGCCGAGGAATCCACCCCCGATGTCGTGCTCATGGACGTCCGCATGCCCAAGCGCACCGGGATCGACGCGACCCAGGTGATCAAGGACACTTCGCCCTCGACGAAGGTCGTGATGCTCACCGTCTCGGACGACGAGAGCGACCTCTACGAGGCGATCAAGGCAGGCGCTTCCGGCTACCTGCTCAAGGAGATGCCGATCGACGAGATGGCGGACGCGATCCGCTCCGTCCACGCGGGGCAGTCGTTGATCTCACCGTCGATGGCCAGCAAGCTCCTGACCGAGTTCGCGACGATGGTCAAGCGACGCGACGAACGCGAGCAGGTGCCGGGGCCGCGGCTCACCGACCGCGAGCTGCAGGTGCTTAAGCTCGTCGCCAAAGGGATGAACAACCGGGACATCGGCGCCGAGCTCTTCATCAGCGAGAACACGGTGAAGAACCACGTCCGCAACATCCTCGAGAAGCTCCACCTGCACTCTCGGATGGAGGCGGTCGTGTACGCGGTGCGCGAGAAGCTCCTCGAGATCCAGTAGCGGCCGTCGGCGCGGCCGCGCGCCGGCGGCATAATGGGAGGCTCATGAGCATCCTCAAGAAGGTCCTATCCGCCGGGGAGGGCAAGAAGGTAAAGGCTCTTCAGGCGATAGTCCCGCAGGTCAACGCGCTCGAGGACGAGATAGCCGCGCTCGACGACGCCTCGTTGAGCGCGAAGACCGCGGAGTTCCGCACGCGGATCGACAACGGCGAGCACGTCGATCGTCTCCTCCCGGAGGGCTTCGCCGTCGTGCGCGAGGCGGCGCGGCGGGTCATCGGGCAGCGTCACTTCGACGTGCAGCTGATGGGCGGCGCCGCCCTCCACAACGGGTGGATCGCGGAGATGAAGACCGGAGAGGGCAAGACTCTGACCTCGACCCTTGCCGTTTACCTGAACGCGTTGTGGGGCGAGGGTGTTCACGTGGTCACCGTCAACGACTACCTCGCCAAGCGTGACTCCGAGTGGATGGGCCAGGTCTACCGTTTCCTCGGGCTGTCGGTGGGGCTGATTCAGGCGCAGATGTCGCCCCAGGAGCGGAAGCCGGCGTACGCGAGCGACATCACCTATGGGACCAACAACGAGTTCGGCTTCGACTACCTGCGCGACAACATGGTCACGGACTATGAGCGCCTGGTGCAGCGCGGCCACTTCATGGCCGTGGTCGACGAGGTCGACTCGATCCTGATCGATGAAGCGCGCACACCGCTCATCATCTCCGGCGCCGTGCAGGAGTCGACGAAGTGGTACCAGACGTTCGCCCGGATCTCACCGCGCCTCCAGCGGGACGTCCATTACGAGGTCGACGAGAAGAAGCGAACGATCGCCATCTCCGAGGAGGGCATCTCGAAGGTCGAGGAGCTGCTCGGCGTCGACAACCTCTACGACCACGTGAACACCGACCTCGTCCATCACCTGCAATCGGCGCTCAAGGCCAAAGAGCTGTACAAGCGGGACGTCGAGTACGTGGTGCAGAGCGGTGAGGTGCTCATCGTCGACGAGTTCACCGGCCGCATCCTTCCCGGACGGCGCTATTCCGAAGGCCTCCACCAGGCGATCGAGGCGAAGGAAGCCGTGCGCATCAAAGAGGAGAACCAGACGCTCGCGACGATCACTCTGCAGAACTACTTCCGCATGTACGAGAAGCTCGCCGGGATGACCGGCACGGCGTCGACCGAGGCCGCGGAGTTCGGCCACATCTACAAGCTCGAGGTCGCGCCGATCCCGACGAACCGTCCGATGGTTCGAGCGGACGAGCAAGATCTCATCTACAAGACCGGCGACGCCAAGTGGGACGCGGTCGCCGCCGACATCAAGGAGCGGTACGAGAGGGGCCAGCCCGTTCTGGTCGGCACCGTCTCCGTGGAGAAATCGGAGCACCTTTCGCGCGTCCTCGACAAGAGCGGCGTCCCTCACAAGGTCCTGAACGCCAAGCATCACGAGCACGAAGCCGAGATCGTCGCCCAAGCGGGGAGGAAGCACGCGGTCACCGTAGCGACGAACATGGCGGGCCGCGGCGTCGACATCATCCTCGGCGGCAACGCCGAGGGGATGGCGCGGGCCGAGATGAAGGCGCGCGGCTGGGACAACGACAAGTACCTGCTCGGCGGATACGAGCAAGAGGAGGCCGAGCAGTACGAGGCCGAGTACCAGCCGCTGTTCGAGAAGTTCAAGAAGCACACGGACGCGGAGCGCGAAGAGGTGGTAGGGCTCGGCGGCCTCTACGTCCTCGGCACGGAGCGCCATGAGTCCCGCCGCATCGACAACCAGCTCCGCGGCCGGTCGGGTCGTCAGGGCGATCCCGGCGAGAGCCGTTTCTATCTCTCGCTCGAAGACGACCTCATGCGGTTGTTCGCCTCCGACCGCATCGGCTCGATCATGGAGCGGCTGCGCATCCCCGACGACGTCCCGATCGAGGCGAAGATGGTTTCGAAGGCGATCGAGCGCGCGCAGCTCCAGGTCGAATCGATGAACTTCGAGATCCGCAAGAACGTCCTCAAATACGACGAGGTGATGGACAAGCAGCGCCAGGTCATCTATTCGGAGCGACGCCGGATCCTCGAAGGCGACGACTTCCACGACCAGGCTCTCGAGCTGATCTCCGACGTGATCGAGTCGGCCGTCGCCGCCAATGCGAATCCCGAGGTGGCTCCCGACGAGTGGGACTGGGAGCAGATGTTCGGGACGATCCGCGAGATCTATCCGACGCGCGTGCAGCGGGATTCGTTCGAGCTCGAGACGGTCGCGTACGAGGATCTGCTCGAGGTGTTCCTCACCGATGCGCTCGACGTCTACCGGAGCCGCGAGGAAGAGCTCGGAGCGGAGGAGCTGCGGAGGATCGAGCGGCTCGTCCTTCTGAACGTCATCGACAACCGCTGGCGCGAGCACCTGTACGAGATGGACTACCTGCAGGAGGGCATCGGCCTCCGCGCGATGGGCCAGAAGGACCCGCTGGTCGAGTACCAGCGCGAGGGCTACGGGATGTTCCTGCAGATGCAGCAGTCCATCAAAGAAGACTTCGTCCGTTACGTCTTCCACGTCGAGATCGTCCGCGACGACGAGCGGCGGCCGGCGCGGCAGATGCGCGAGGAGCGACGCCAGGTCCCGCTGGCGGCGGCGGGCGCCGCGGCCGCGGGCTCCGGCGCGGCGCCCGGCCCGCCGGAGACGGAGGAACCGGCGGTCGTGCAGGCGCGCTCCGACAAGATCCCGCGCAACGCCCCCTGCCCCTGCGGCAGCGGCAAGAAGTACAAGCAGTGCCACGGCGCGCCCGGCGCCGGACCGCTCTAGCGACAAATCCGGCGATTTCCCAGTTTTCGGTTTCCCGCTCCCGCGATGCGGGAACTACCGCGTCGTTCCGTGAGGAACGAATGACGGAGCGTCAGCCTCAACTAAATCGGGTGCCGATCCAGGGAGAGAACGATGTCGCGTAGAGGTAGCTCGAGTGTTCTGGTAGTGCTTTTCTCGATGTTCCTGATCCTCTCCCTGACCGGAGTGGCGGGAGCCCACCACAAGAGCGGTCACGCAGGCGGCCCGAAGAGCGGCCAGACGACCGGGAAGGCCGGGCAGAAGGGCGGCGGCAAGCCGGCGCCGGACCCGCAGTCGCAGCACCCATCCGGTAACTCCCGCGAGCAGAACCCCGGTCCTGCCGACGACCAGCAGGGGAAGAGCCCTTCGGACCCCGACGGCATGGAGAACGGCGGCGCCGACAAGCCGGGTGGTTCCGGCGGCGAGTACCAGTGGGACCAGGACGGCAACAACGGCTGCGGCAACGACACCGACTTCGAGGACGACAACAACGGTAACTGCGGCGGCCCCGAGAAGCCGAAGGAGCCGAAGGCCTGCCCGAAGGATCTGCCCGCCCAGGCGAGCAGCGGAAAGGGCAAGAAGCTCGGCCACATGAAGGGCGACTGCGACGAGGACGAGGTCGAGGCGTCGGGTGTGTCGTCGCAGATCCCGACTTCGGGCACCGGCGGTAGCAACGCCGTCGCGGGTGGCACCGGCGGAGGCTCGACGAGTGACGTTCTGGGGACGACCGTGGTCGCCGACGCCGCCGTCGAGGCGGTCGAAGTGGCCGAGGTGGCGCCCGCAGTTGCGGCGCAGGAGCGCAGGGCGACGGTCCTCGGCGCGCCGCTGCCCTTCACGGGCGGCACCGGCACCGTCGTCTGGCTGGCGGTGGCCGCGGCTCTGATCGCCGGTGGGCTCCTGGTCTTGAGGGCGCGGCCCCGGCTGCTCCCTCTGCGTCGCCGCCACTAACCGATCCACGCAACGCGGGTCCCGGCAGTCGCTGCCGGGGCCCGTTCGCGTTCGCGCATACGCTCCCGGCGTGAGGCTTCCGCGCCGCAGGACGCTCG
>DATLFS010000064.1:0-4364 GCA_035540935.1 Actinomycetota bacterium | reverse complement strand
GCGGTGGGAGGCCGTGATCATCGCGTTCATCGGCGCGCTGGTGGGAGTGGTCGTCGGCGTTTTTTACGGATGGGCGTTCGTGCGCGCCCTTGCCGACGAAGGGATCACGGAGCTCGTGATTCCGGCCGGCCAACTCTTCGTCCTCCTCGTAGCCGCAGGACTCGCGGGAATCGTCGCCGCCGTGCCTCCGGCTCGCCGGGCGGCGCGCCTCAATGTGCTGGAGGCGATCGCGACCGAGTAATCCGGTTCTTGCCAATCAAGCTGGGCGCGACCTAGACTCGTCGAGTGAACCCTCGGTTGAGCATGCCGGCCGCCGATGGGCTCCTGTCGACTGCGCCACGGCTCCGGGGCCGGGCCCTCTCAACGAGCTGCACGAAACCGGAATGAGCGGGACCGCCGTGAGTCCGCTGGGGACGGCGCGCGCGGCATTCGAACGGCGCGACTGGATCACCGCCCGCGATGGCTTTCGCGCCGCCCGAGACGCGGGAGACCTGTCGGGCGACGATTTTTTCGCCCTGGCAGAGTCGTCGTGGTGGCTGGGCGACATAGACGAGTCGCTCGCGGCATTCGAGGCCGCACATCGCTTGTATCTGCGTGAACGACTGCCGCGGCGCGCCGCACTCTCGGCGCTGTACCTCGCGGCGTATGCAAGCGCGCGCGGCGACGGTGTGATCGGCTCGGCATGGATGGGTCGTTGTCAACGACTGTTGCGCGATGAGCCCGAGGGACCAGAGCACGGCTATCCCCTCTACTGGGCTGTGTTCTCGGCGATGGGCGCGGGCGATCTCGATGGTGCCGTCGCACAGGCCCTACAGATGCAAGAGTTCGGGCGCCGCTTCGACGATTCCAACCTTCACGCGATCGGCGTACTCGCTGAGGGACGTGCCCTGATCAAGAAAGGTCGCGTCACCGAAGGAATGAGCCTCCTCGACGACGCAATGCTCACCGCCCTTTCGGACGAGCTTCATCCTCTGTGGACCGGCACCATCTACTGCCACCTCATGGATGCGTGCCGCGAGCTCGCCGACTTCCGGCGCGCCGGAGAGTGGACGCAAGCCAGCATGCGCTGGTGCGACCAACTCCCGGAGGCGGTTCTCTTTCGCGGTATCTGCCGCGTCCATCGCGCCCAGGTGCTCCAGTCGCGCGGCGAGTGGGATCAAGCGGAGCAGGAGGCGGCACGAGCGTGTTCAGACCTGGTCGGAATTTCGTTGGGAACGGTCGCAGAGGCTCATTACGAGCAGGGTGAGATCCGGCGGCTGCGCGGCAACTTAGCCGGCGCAGAGGATGCGTTCAAGCGAGCACACGAATTCGGGCGCGATCCTCAACCCGGCCTCGCGCTCCTGCGGCTCGCGCAGGGGCGGGTGGAGGCCGCCGCGACGTCGATTCATGCGGCCCTCGCGGCGGAGACTTCCGATCGCCTGACGCGGGCGCGGCTGTGCATTGCCCAAGTGGAGATCGCGCTCGCGGCGGGCGATGATGCCACCGCACGCGATGCGTGCGAAGAGCTGCACGGCGCCGCCGCCGCGTTCGGAAGTGTGGGTTTGGAGGCAGCATCGGAGCGCGCCCGCGGTGCAACGCTTCTGGCCGCGGGGGATGTGCCCGGTGCGCTCCGAGCGCTCAAGGCTGCATGTCGCACGTGGCAGGAACTCGACGCACCTTACGATGCGGCCAAGACGCGCCTCCTTCTGGCACAGGCGTACCGGGTGCTGGGCGACGAAGACGCCGCCACCCTCGAATTCGATGCCGCGCGCGACGCGTTCGAGCGCCTCGGCGCCGCCTTCGATGCCCGGGCGACCGAGGAGTTGCGCGGCTCGGGGTTCGTCCCCGGCGGACTGACCGAGCGGGAAGCGGAAGTCCTTCGTCTCGTGGCCGCCGGCAAGAGCAATCAGGAGATCGCCGCCGAATTGTTCATCAGTAAGAAGACGGTGGCGCGCCACATCTCCAATATCTTCACGAAGCTCAACCTCACGTCGCGAACGGCGGTCGCCGCCTATGCGTTCGAGCACGGCCTCGCGTCGCCGAGGCGTGGGTAGAAATACCCACACCTCTGTTTGCAGATTGCGCACATGGCCCGATGAGGCGCTCGGTCCGCTTCGTTAGCGTGCGAACGAGAGATGCCCCACCGGGGGCATCCGTAGATGGAGGTGCGAGATGCCGAAGTTCGTGATCGAGCGGGACATGCCGGGAGTCTCGAAGTTGTCGGCCGACGAGTGGTGCGGTGCGGCGCAGAAGTCGAACGACGTCCTTACCGCGCTCTCCCCCACCGTGCAGTGGCAGCAGAGTTACGTCACCGACGACAAGATCTACTGTGTCTACATCGCAGACGACGCCGACGCGGTGCGCGAGCATGCCCGGCGCGCCGGGTTCCCGGCTAACGAGGTCAACAGGGTCAGCAGGGTCATCGACCCCACGACCGCCGAAGCGTAAAAAGCGAGACGAATTCGCCGCCCCCCGGTCACACGCCGGGGGGCGGGCTCGCTTTGTGTGCGGTGGCTATCTCGTGGCGAAACTACAGGCACATAAAGCGTGGCCGGCCGGTCGGATTATCCGCCGGGGAGAAGATCAAACGCCCGGCCTCGCAACGGCTTGACGGCTAGGAAGTGTCGCTCGTCGAGCGTGAGCAAACGGGTCGTCCGCGCTCGGGCGGCGAGTACGACAAGCGATGCATCCGTCAATCCCAAGGCGAGGTCTCTGTACCGATCGACGACTTCGGCGGCACGGCGGACATCGTCTCCGCTGAAGGGCTCGAGCCGGTACGTACCTCTCGCCACCTCGTCCAGAAAGAGCAGCTGGGCGCGTGTACCGACCCTCGTTGCGAGGAGGTAGTCCATCTCCGCCAGAACAAACGGCGACAGTAGAAACGGTCCGGGGTCCCCCTCAAGAACGCGCCGTACATCCGCATGTCGCCGTTGGGCCGCGTCGATTCCCGCAAGCAGCCCACTGGTGTCGAGAACGATCACTCGCCGAAGCCGCTCAGCGCTTCGTCGACACGTTCCGCCAACATCGGATCGGTGCCGTTGAATAGAGGCACCGTGGGGCGCGGGCCCGGTGCTTCATCCAGGTGGCGCTCGATTGCGTCACGGACGAGCTCGGCCTCACTCCGTCCGAGCCGTTTCGCAAGCGCCGTCAGGCGCCGCTTGAGCGGCGCCGGTAGGTAGACCGTCGTCTTCACCATTTACGTATGGTACGACGTATGGCGGCGTCGCTTTGTGTGCCGTGAGTTTCTCGTGGCGAAACTACAGGCACATAAAGCGTGGGCGAGCGGCGCGCCTCAGAGGTCGGCGCGCAGGGACGATGCTTTGTCGGGGTCGATGTCGTAGCGCCCTACTGCTTCCGTGACGGCCTCGGGCTTGAGCTCGCCGAACTCGGCCAGCGCCGCAAGCGTGGCGACGACGATGTGCTCTGCGTCCACCTCGAAGTGGCGCCTCAGCGCGGCGCGGTGATCCGAGCGCCCGAACCCGTCGGTGCCGAGCGGCACGAACGGCGCCGGGACCCAGCGGGCGATCTGATCGGGCACCGCCTTCGTCGAGTCGCTCGCCGCGACCACCGGGCCGTCGCGGTTCTCGAGCTGTTCGGTGACGTACGGCTGCCGGCGCGCCCGGTCGGGATGGAGGCGGTTCCACCGCTCGACCTCGAGCCCGTCGACCCGGAGTTGCTGATACGAGGTCGCGCTCCACACATCGGCGGCGACGTCGTGATTGGTCGCGAGAAGTTCCTGGGCGCGCAGTACCTCTCTCAAGATCGTTCCGGAGCCGAGCAGCTGTGCCCGATGTTTGCGCTCCTCGGGCGCGGCCCGGTAGAGGTAGAGGCCCTTGATAATTCCGTCCTCGACGCCGTCCGGCATCTCCGGCTGCGGGTACGCCTCGTTGTAGAGCGTGAGGTAGTAGAAGACGTCTTCGTTCTCCTCGAACATGCGGCGGAGCCCGTCGCGCACGAGCGTCGCAACCTCGTACGCCCATGCAGGGTCGTACGACAGACAAACGGGGTTCGTCGACGCGAGGAGCAGCGAGTGCCCGTCCTGATGCTGTAGTCCCTCGCCGAGAAGAGTGGTGCGCCCGTAGGTCGCGCCGAGGAGGAACCCGCGGCCGCGCTGGTCGGCGAACGACCAGATCATGTCGCCGATGCGCTGGAAGCCGAACATCGAATAGAAGATGAAGAACGGGATCATCTGCTCGCCGTGGGTCGCGTACGACGTGCCGGCGGCGGTGAACGAGCCCATCGAGCCCGCCTCGGTGATGCCTTCCTCGAGGATCTGCCCCTGCTGCGATTCGCGATACGCAAGCAGGTGCGCGGCATCGACCGGGTCGTAGAGTTGGCCGCGCGCCGCATAGATCTTGAAGTCCGGGAACAGCGACTCCATGCCG
>DATLFS010000063.1:0-47725 GCA_035540935.1 Actinomycetota bacterium | reverse complement strand
GCGTCGGAGAGGGAAGCGCCGAGCCATCGGCCGTTGCCCGCGGGCCGGCGACCCGGCCGCCGTCCGCCGTGCACGCGACGAGGAAGGTGGCCGCGAGCGCCGCCGCGCGCGCGGCCCACCCGGCGGGGCGCGTCACTAAGGCTGGAGGCGGAACGCCAGGAGGATCGTGGTGCCGGTGAACACGATCGCCGTGATGACCGTGATCCGGTCCAGGTTCTTCTCCATCATGGTCGACCCCATCGCCTGGCTCTGAACGCCCCCACCGAACATCTCGGAGACGCCGCCTCCGCGGCCCGCGTGGAGAAGGACGAACAGGATCAGCAGGAGCGCGGCGATGACGTGGATCACCACGAGAACGGCAGTCAAGTCAGGTCCACCTCTTTCAGGGCGCCACCCGAGGGGCGCGTCGGTGTCTTCGGAGCAAGCGTAGCCGGTGGCGACCGCAGGTGCGAACGCTCAGATGCCGTCGACCCGGTAGATGCACAGCGAGCCCCCGGTGCACCGGATCGGGACGGCCTCCCAGTCGCGCCGCGTCTCCCATGCGAGTGTCGCCGGCGAGACGCCGCGGGCGGCGAGCTTCGCCATCTGCGAGAGCCACAGCTCGAGATCCTCGGCGCGGAACGACTCGGATCGGGCGAGGTTCCGCTGCGGGCTCTCGATCTCCGCCCGGCGCGCCTTCTTCTTCGCCCCCTTCCCCTTGCGAGCCGTGCGCTGCCCCGGGGGTTCGGTGGCGGCTCGCGGCGGCGCGTACGCCTGCGCCATCTCCCCCGCGGGGGCGCCCCAGACGATCGCCAGCGCCCCCCGCTCGGCCGCCAGCTCCGCGCCGGCCTGGAGCCCGAGGGCGGCGACGAGGACGGCCGCGGCGGCGTAGGGAAGGCGGCGCGGGTCGGTGAGCGCGGCGCGTCCGTCGGCGACGTCGATCAAGGCGCGCACCCGGCGCGCCACCCGGCTGCCGGGTCGAAGGAAGCTCAACGCGGCCGGCGTCGGGCGCAACCGCCTCCCCGTCTGACACATCTTGAGGAGGCTCGACGCCACCGCCAGAGGCTTGCCGGTCATGGCCGCGGCGCGCCGATCGGCCTCGCTCTCCCGATCGGAGACGAGCTTCCGGAACGCCAGGTGGGCGAGCGGGTTCCAGGCGACCATGTCTCGCAGAACGCCGGCGAGGAAGACGACCCGGATGTCGCGCGCGGAAACGTGGGCGACCTCGTGCGCGAGGACGGCCTCGATCTCTTCCGGCTCGAGCTCACGGCGGAGGCTCTCGGCGATCAGGATGCGCGGCCGGACGGAGCCGACGGCGAACACGCCGCCGGCTCCCGGCGGGAGGAATAGGACCTCAGGCTCCCGCGCCAGGCCGGCCCGGCGCGCCAGAGGGGAGAGCACACGGCGTATCTCGGCGCGCTCCGCCGGCGCCGGGGTGCGGCAGCGGCGGACGAGCCGGTGCACGAGGAGCATCCCCAAGGCGCGGCGGAGGAGCATCAAGGACGAGAACCCGAGACCGACGAGGAGCACCCAGTTCCGCGCCGTCCCCCACGCTACGTACGGCGTTACGGCATCGCCGTCGTGGAAGTACAGCAGGTGGAGCAGATCGGCCGTCCCGTGCCGAAAGACCTCGCGCGCCGGCCGGAGGACGGCCAGCTCGGGTAGGAGCGCACCGTGGAAGACGAGTGCGGCGACGAGCGGGAGCAGGAGTGGAAGACCCAGCAGGATCCCCGACGCCACCCCGCCCGGGCGGCCGATGAGCCGCCGCAGGATCAGGGCGGCGGGAAGGGTCACGGTCGAGACGGCCAGGACGACGACCCAGGCCGCGTCGGTCTCGAGGGCGAGGATCGTGGGCGATGCGCTGGTCATCGGACCGCTTCTCGGCGCGCCCTCAACGCTCGGCTTCCGGGCGACGTTTCCTCTGTTCGATCGCCTCGCGGAGGCGCGTCACGACCTCCTCGTCCTCGCGCTCGACCCGGTCGATGAAATAGGAGACCGCCGGCTCGGGGAAGTGCCCGACGAGCCAGTCCACGACCGACTTCACGGTGGAACGGGCGTACTGGTCGCGGCTGATGAGCGGTGCGTAGCGATGAGCGGAAGAAGACTCGTCGCGGCGCAGCAACCCCTTCTCGGCCAGCCGGCCCAGGGTGGTCATCACGGTGGTGTACGCGATCTTCCGCGACCGCTTGAGCGCCTGATGGACGTCGCGGACCGTGACTTCACCCTCGTCCCAGACGACCTCCATGATCTCGGCCTCGAGCGGCCCGAGGACCTCCCCGAACGTGTGCCTGCGGCGACCTGCCGTCATCGGCTCCCTCTCGCTCTCCCCCGCCCTTCGAGCTGCCCCCACATCCTACGACCGGCCGCAAGCGCCGCTCACAGACGTGCGGCGTCCACCAGGTTCGGCATGATCTGAGGCCCCAGGAGGTGACCGAGCGAGCCGTGGCGCGCGGCGGTCTCCCCGTACACGTCGACGCGATCGGCGGTGACGTTGCCTCCCGAGACCAGGAGCGGAACGGGACCGTCCGTGTGCGCCTTACGGATACAGGAGGTCGAGTGGTCGGCGGTGACCGCGACCACCACCCCGTCGAGGTCGATCTCGGGTAGGACGCCGCCGAAATAGATGCGGTCGATCGCTTCGATGCTCGCGATCTTGGCGTCGTGGTCGCCGTCGTGCGCGGGGACGTCGGGTCCTTTGATGTGCACGTACAAGCCGTCGTGGTCCGGCAGCTGCTCCACCGTGAGGCGCGCCCAAGCTTCGTATTGCTCGGGCTCGGGGATGCCGGTAGGCGCCTCGACGATACCCATCCCCATCAGGCGCGCGATGCCGAGCTCAACCGGCATCTCGACGAAGCACCCCATGGCGGGGCCGAACCGGTCCTTGAAGGACTCGAGCTTCGGCACGTGATCGCCGCCGTCGCGCGTGAGGATGAAGTTGCCGGGTAGTTTGCCCTCCCGGCGCCGCCTCTCGTTCACCTCGCTCCGATCGAGTACCTCGTACGCGGCCGAGAGCCACTCATTGGTGAGAGCTGCCGCGCGGCGCGCGCGCTCGTCCGGTGCACCGGCGACGGGTCCCACGTGCACCACGTACGGCTCGAAGTCCTCCAGCGCGACCCCGAGGCTCCCGCGGCGCCCGTAGGCGGGATCGGAGTTCTCCACCTCCGCCGACAGCGGCCCCTCGGACGAACGCAGTACCAGGACCCCGCGGTGCCCGATCGTCGCGCGCAACTCGGCGGAGGCGCGGGACAGCGTGACCTTCTCGTTGACCTCGTCCGCCAGGGCGTGTGCCTCGTCCGACGTGAGGTTCCGTCCCACGCGGCGGTCGACGATCCGCCAGCGGTCGCCCTCCCGCTCGACGGTGGCGAAGTTGACCCGGTAGGCCAGGTCGCCGTCCTCGACCGCGAGGCCCACGCCCACCGACTCCAGCGGCCCACGCCCGGAATGGTGCTCGCGAGGGTCGTATCCGAGGATGGAGAAGACGGCGATGTCGGACTCCGGCGCGATCCCTTCCCCCACCGTCGTGACGTAGCCGTTCCGCCCGCGCTCCGCGAGGCGGTCGAGGTGTGGTGTCCTCGCAGCTTCCAGAGGCGTACGTCCGTCGAGCGTCGGGTTGGGGTCGTCGCCCAAACCGTCGAGGATCACGTAGAGGATCTTCTTCAGACCCATCAGGCCCTCTTCCCGCGGGTCGCGGCGGCGGCGCGCACGATAGCGGCGAACTCCGCACCGTCGAGGGAGGCACCGCCTACCAGGCCGCCGTCGACGTCGGGCTCCGACAGGAGGGCCGCGGTGTTCCCCGACTTCACACTCCCCCCGTAGAGGATGCGGACCGCGTCGGCCGCGGCGTCGCCGACGAGCGCCCGCACGACCTCGCGGATGTAGCGGATCGTCCCTTGCGCGTCCTGAGGTGTAGCCGTCTTGCCGGTTCCGATCGCCCATATCGGCTCGTACGCGATGACGCCACGCGCCACCCTCTCGGCATCCAGTCCGGCGATGGCCCTGGTCACCTGCCGCTCGACCTTCCCCTCCGTCTCGCCGGCGGCGCGTTCCCCGTCCGTCTCGCCACAGCAGACGATCGGCGTCATCCCGTGCTCCCACGCGGCTTTGACCTTCGCATTCACCGCGTCGTCGTCTTCCCCGAAGTGCTCTCTACGCTCCGAGTGGCCGACGATCACGTAGTCCACGTCCAGCGCCGCGAGCATCGGCGCCGAGACCTCGCCGGTGAAGGCCCCTTCCTTCTCGTGGAAGACGTTCTGCGCACCGAGGGCGAACGCGTAACGATCCGAGTCGATCAGGGTCTGCACGGTGCGGAGCGAGGTGAACGGAGGACAGACCGCCACCTCGACCGCCTCGAAGTCGTGCTCGGCGAGCTCGTGCCCCAAAGCCTGCACGAGCGTGATCGCCTCCAGGTGTGTCTTGTGCATCTTCCAGTTCCCCGCGATCAGCGGCCTTCTCATGTGGTCGCTCCTCCTTGCCGGCGCAGTGCGCGGATGCCCGGCAGCTCTTTGCCCTCCAGCAACTCCAGCGAAGCTCCTCCCCCAGTGGAGACGTGCGAGACCGCGTCGGTCATGCCGAGCTGCCGCAGGGCCGCGGCCGAATCGCCACCTCCGACCACGGTGTAGGCGCCGTTCCGGGTTGCCTCCGCGACCGCCCGCGCCACGGCGCGCGTGCCCTCCGCGAACGCGTCGATCTCGAAGATCCCCATGGGCCCGTTCCACAGGACGGCTCCCGCGTCCCGCACCGCGTCGGCGAAGGAGGCGGCGGTTTCCGGACCGATATCCACTCCCAGTCGGTCGCCGATCCGCGCGAGCTCGACCGCTTCGTGAGGTGCCGATGGCTCGGGAGAGCTCGCGGCGATCACGTCCCGGGGCAGGAGAACGTCGACGCCGCGCTCCCTCGCCGACGCGAGGACGCGCCGCACCTCCTCGACCCGGTCCCGCTCGACCAGGGAGCGGCCGACGTCCTGCCCCTGTGCGACCAGCAGCGTGAAGGCCATGGCGCCGCCGACGACGATCCTGTCCACCCGCTCCAGCAGGTGCGTGATCACACCGAGCTTGTCGGATACCTTGGCGCCGCCCAGCACGGCGACGAAAGGGCGTTCCGGCTCGTGGAGCAGACGCTCGAGCCGCTCGACCTCTTCGGCGAGCAGGAGGCCGGCGGCGGCCGGCAGTCTCTCCGGCACGCCCACCACGGACGCGTGCTCCCGGTGCGACGAGCCGAAGGCATCGTTGACGTACGCGGCGGCCAGTCCCGCCAGCGCGTCGGCGAAAGCCGCGTCGTTCGCCGTCTCCCCGGGCTCGAACCGGAGGTTCTCGAGCAGGACTACCGGCGCGTCCGACGCACATGCCGATCGCGCCTCCTCCCCCACGACGTCGCGCACGGAAAGGACCGGGCTGCCGAGGAGCTCCTCGAGCCGTCCTGCCAGGGGTCCGAGACGCAGGTCCTCCACCACGACCCCCTTCGGCCGGCCTAGGTGTGAGCACACGGCCAGCCGCGCGCCCCGGTCGAGCAAGGCGCGCAGTGTGGGCACGGTCGCGCGGACCCGGAGGTCGTCCTGGATCTCGCCGTCCTTCAGTGGAACGTTCAGATCGCTGCGCACGAGAATCCGGCGGTCCCGCACCTCCAGGTCGGCGAGTGCCGGAAGCGGTGGCGTCACGAAGCTCCTTTCGTCGAGGCCGCCGTAGATTACCGGCGCGCCTGCAGACGTCCGGGCGCTACTCGCTCCTCTCCGGCAGGGCGGTGACGTCGGTGATCGCCCCGCGCGTCTCGGCGGACGCGTGGAAGGAGAGCGCATGCGGCCGCGACGGAACGTCGAAGACGATCAGAAGATCGACGGCCGACCCCGGCTCCAGCCTTCGCTCGACGTGTCCCTCGACGGTGGCATCGAGCCCCTGTTCGGACGGAGCGAACTCGTCGCTGCCGACGAGGGCTCGTTGGTGCTCGGCGACGTATGTGACGGGCTCCTTACCGAGGTTCTCGACGCGCACCTCGACGATACAGAAGGTGCCGCGCTCCGCCACCGCGCTGAAGAACTCGTCCCCCATCACCTCACCCACACAGCGCAGCGCCCGCGGCGTGAACGAGAGTGGCCCGTCGACGACGCCCCGGCCCGTCCGTCGGCTCAGGAACAGAGCCAGGCCCGACAGGATGACGCCCCCGACGACCGCGAGAACGACGGCGCGCCGGAGCTTACTAGAGCTTCGCGGCGACGAGCTCACACAGGTCCACCAGCCGGTTCGAGTAGCCCCACTCATTGTCGTACCAGCCGAGCACCTTGACGAGGTTGCCCATCGCCATCGTGGAGAGCCCGTCGATGATGCACGAGTGGGGATCGCCGACGATGTCCGACGAGACGATCGGGTCTTCGGTGTAGCGGAGGATCCCAGTCATGCCCGCCGCCTGCGCCGCTTCCCGATACGCGTTGTTGACGTCGTCCGCCGTGACCTCGTCGCGCAGGATCGCGACGACGTCGGTGACGGAGCCGTCGGGTACCGGGACTCGCAGGGCCAGACCGTCGAGCCTGCCCTTCAGTTGCGGCATCGGCAGAGCGGCCGCTTTCGCCGCGCCGGTGGATGTCGGGATGATGTTGATGGCCGCCGCACGCGCCCGCCGGAGGTCGCTGTGCGCGAGGTCCAGCGTCCGCTGGTCGTTCGTATACGCATGGCATGTCGTCATGAAGCCGCGATCGATCCCCCAGTTGTCCTCGAGGACCTTCACCATGGGCACGACGCAGTTGGTGGTGCAGGACGCGTTCGAGATGACGTCGTGCTTCTGCGGGTCGTAGTCCGCGTCGTTCACGCCCATCACGACAGTGAAGTCTTCGTCCTTGGCGGGGGCGGAGATGATCACCTTCTTCGCTCCGGCATCGAGATGCTTGGCGGCATCGGCCCGCTTGGTGAAGAGGCCCGTCGACTCGACGACGATCTCGGCGCCGAGGTCGCTCCACGGGAGGGCGGCGGGATCGCGCTCGGAGGTCACCCTGACCTCCTGTCCGTCCACGGAGAAACCGTTGTCGGTGACCTTCACCTCGGCATCGAGCCGTCCCAGCACCGAGTCGTACTTGAGCAGGTGCGCCAGCGTCGCCGGGTCGGTGATGTCGTTCACGGCGACGATCTCGACGTCGGCTCCCTTGGAGGTGGCGGCGCGGAAGAAGTTGCGCCCGATACGTCCGAAGCCGTTGATCCCGATGCGTGTAGCCACCTCGAGCCTCCTGGATGTGTAGACGCGCGTGCGGATCGCGTCATCCTACCGGCGGCCGCCCGCGGGACGTCAGACGAGTGCACCGAGCACCGCGGCGAGGCGCTCCGGGTCGTGGGCTCCGGTTTCCCCGACGACGTCGGTGCGCACGACCTCGACGCCGCGAGCTTCGAGCGCGGCGAGGTCGGCGCGTACGCCGGCATCCGGCATCTCCGGATGCTGCACGACTACCACGTCGACACATGTGTCCCCGGCGTGTGCCCTAAGCGCGTCCAGATGAGCGGCCGCGTCCAGGTCCTCGGTCTCGCCCTTCTGCCGCCGGCTGTTGCAGACGAAGATCCGGCGGGCCCCGCTGGAGCGGACGGCCGCGCCGATCCCGGGCACGAGGAGCGTAGCGATCAGACTCGTGAAGAGGCTGCCGGGGCCCAGGACGATCTGGTCGGCCGCGGCAATCGCCCGGACGGCGTCCGGGTGGGCCGCGGGCGCCGGCGGGTCCAGATAGACCGCGTGGATCGCTGCGTTCGTGGTCGCAACCGCCACCTGGCCGGAGACGACTCCGCCGTCGACGTGGGCGTGCAGGCCGACGATCTCCGTCGTTGCCGGAAGGACGCGCCCACGGGCGCGGAGCAGCGCTCCCGCGCGGTCGACCGCGGAGGCGAAGTCTCCGGTCATCTCCGCCAGCGCCGCGATCACGAGGTTGCCGGCAGGGTGCCCCGTCAGCTCGCCGCGGCTGAAGCGGTGCTGGTAGAGAGCGGCCATCTCCTCGTCCTCTGCGAGCGCGCACAAGCACTGCCTGATGTCTCCCGGAGGAGGGATGCCCAGCTCGCGCGTCAGCCGGCCCGACGACCCGCCATCGTCGGCGACGGTAACCACGGCCGCGACGTCGGCGGCGTAAAGGCGGGCCGCGCGCAGAGTGGCGGCGAGACCGTGGCCGCCCCCTATCCCGACGACGCGCGTCAACGCACGGCCTCCGGCCGTTCGACGTCTCTATGGATCACGCGGACGCTCGAGGAGCGCTCGCGGATGAAGCCCGCGAGTCTCTCCGCCAGCACGACCGAGCGATGGCGGCCCCCCGTGCAGCCGACGGCGACGGTCAGATAGTGGCGTCCTTCGTTCTGATAGCCCGGGAGCAGGACCTCGAGGAGGTCGCGGCTCCGCGCGAGGAAGAGCCGCGACGGCTCGTGCTTCAACACGTACTCCGCGACCTCGGGGTCCTGCCCGGTCAAGGGGCGGAGGTCGTCTATCCAGTGGGGGTTGGGGAGGAAGCGCACGTCGAAGACGAGGTCGGCATCGAGCGGCAGCCCGTACTTGTAGCCGAAGGAGATGACGGTGATCTTGAGCCCGTCGCCGGGCCCCTCGTCTTCGAAGTACCCGGCGAGCTTCTGGCGGAGCTTGCGCACCGACAGCTCGGAGGTATCGATCAAGAGATCGGCACCGTCGCGGAACGGCCGCATCAGCTCGCGCTCGCGGCGGATCCCATCGGCCACCGTCCCGTCGGAGGCCAGCGGATGCACCCTGCGGTTCGCGTCGAAGCGTCGGACGAGCACCTCATCGGACGCCTCCAGGAACACCATCCGGTAAGGACCGTGCTTGCGCCGCAGCTTCTCGAGCTCACGCGCCGCCTCCGTGAAGAACCGTCCGCCGCGGGCGTCGATCACGAGCGCGACCCGATCGATGTTGCTCCCTTCGGCGACGACGAGCGGCATCATCTTGCCGATCAGTGCCGGCGGAAGGTTGTCGATCACGAACCAACCCAGATCCTCGAACGCCTTCGCGGCCTCCGACCTGCCGGCCCCGGAGAGCCCGGAGATCACCGTGACCTCGACCTTCCGCCGCTCCGCCGTCACGACGCCTCCCGCCCCGAGCGCTCCGTCGCGCCGCCGTGCAGCGCGTCGTGCACGGCTTGCGCGACCCGACGCGGGATCCCCGGGACGGCGGCCAGCTCCTCCGGCGACGCCGTGCGCATCCTCTTGACAGACCCGAACTCCTTGAGCAACTTCTTCCGGCGCGCCGGACCGAGTCCCGGGACGTCGTCGAGCACCGAGCGGGTCATCCGGCGGGCGCGCCGTTGGCGGTGGTAGGTCACGGCGAAGCGGTGCGCCTCGTCCCGGATCTGTTGCAGGAGATAGAGCGCCTCGGAGCCGCGCGGGATGATCACGGGGTCGGTCCGCCCGGGCACGAACACCTCTTCCATCCTCTTCGCGAGAGCGACGGTCGCGACGTCGCGGATGCCGAGCTCCTCCATCGCCTCCACCGCCCGCGTCAGCTGTCCCTTGCCGCCGTCGACGACCACCAGGTTCGGCGGATAGGCAAACCGCCGGCCGGACGGGCCATCCTGCCTCTGCTCCTCCAGATAACGCGCAAAGCGGCGCCTCACGATCTCGCCCATGCTCGCGAAGTCGTCTTGACCTTCGGTCCACCTGATGGCGAAGCGGCGATAGTCGGAGCGCTTCGGAAGGCCGTCCTCGAACACCACCATGGAGCCGACCTTCTCTGTGGGGCCCGTGTTGGAGACGTCGAAGCACTCGATCCGTAGCGGGGCTTCGTTCATCCCGAGATACTCCTGCAGCTCCCGCAATCGGCGCGCCCGAGCATCGAAGTCGCCGGCCCGCTTGAGCTTGTGTCTCTCGAACGATGCACGAGCGTTCTCGAGCACGGTCTCGAGGAGGCCGCGTTTCGCACCCCGGCGCGGGATCCGAAGGTCGACCGGTCCGCCGCGTCCGCGCCGGAGGTAAGCCTTCAGCAGATCGGCATCGGCAGGCTCGGTTTGGACCAGCACCTGCCTAGGCACGTCCTCTGCATCGGAGTACAGGCGCTCGAGGAAGCGCGCGAGCAGCTGAGGCGTCTCGAGCTCCTCGACCTTGTCGACGACGAAACCCTTGCGTCCGCTCACGCGGCCACGCCGGACGAAGAAGACCTGGAATGCCGCCTCTAGGTCGTCCTCGACGAATGCCACCACATCCAGCTCCTCCCGCTCCGACGTAACCATCTGCTGGCGCTCGATCGCCTTGCGGACGTTCTCCAGCTGATCCCGCTTCTTCGCGGCCAGCTCGTACTCGGTGCGCTCCGATGCCGCTCGCATCTCGCGCTCCAGTCGCTCGACGACCGGTTTGGTGTTGCCGTCGAGGAAGTCACACAGGTCCAGCACGATCGCCCGGTGCTGCTCTTCGTCCACCGCGCCGACGCAGGGGCCGGCGCAGCGTTCGATGTCGTAGAGCAAACAGGGTCGACCGCGGCGCCGGCAACGATCGAACACCCCTTGCGAGCACGTGCGCATCGGGAACGTGCGCAGGAGGAGGTCGAGCGTGTCGCGGATCGCGTAAGCGTGCGCGAAGGGTCCGTAGTAGCGGACGCCCTTCCGCTTCGGTCCCCTGTAGACGCGGGCCCGTGGGAACGGCTCGTCGAGCGTGATCGCCAGGTAGGGATAGCTCTTGTCGTCGCGGTAGCGCACGTTGTAGCGCGGACGATGCTCCTTGATGAGCGTGACCTCGAGGTGGAGCGCCTCGACTTCCGAATCGGTCACGATCCATTCGACGTCCCGCGCGGCCTCGACCATCGCGCGGGTCCGCGGATGGAGATCCATTGCGAAGTAGTTCGACAAGCGGCTTCGCAGCGACTTCGCCTTGCCCACGTAGACGACGCGGCCGTGAGCGTCGCGGAAGAGATAGACGCCCGGGCGCGTGGGTATCGAGCCCGCCTCGGGGCGGGCGATCCTGGCTCTCGGGGACATCTTCCAGATTGTCGCAGCCCGCCGGCTAGGTCCGGCGCCGCGCGGTGGTCGTGAGGATGGTTCCGATCAAGCCGATCATGAAGCCGGTCGCAACGAAGATCGGTACGCCGGCGAGCGCGTCGTCGAAGATGGCGATGAAGGCAGCACCGAGCAGAAGGCGCCAGAACGTCCTGTTGCCCGGGCGGGCAGGGTCCTGACGCAGCCGCGACCCCTCCCGCCCACCGAGTCCGACCGCGGCTAGGCCGCCCAGCGCCAGTCCCGCGCCGAAGCCGCCCGCCGCCACCGCGCGTGCGGTCTCGCCCTGGGCCGCGAGCCACGTGGCGGCCGTGAGGAGAAGGAGAGCGCACACCGCGGCTCCGACGCCGTAGAAGCGCTTCTCGACGGGGCTCACCTGTCCTCTATGAGATCCGGACGTCGCTCGCGTGTGAGGCGCTCAGCCTCCTCGCGCCGCCAGCGCTCGACGGCGGCGTGATCGCCGGACATCAGCACTTCGGGGACCTGCCACCCGCGGAACTCCGAGGGACGCGTGTACTGCGGATACTCGAGGAGGCCGGACGCGTGGGATTCGTGATCCAACGACAGCGGGTTGCCCAGAACGCCCGGGACGAAGCGCGAGACAGCTTCGATCACCACCATCGCCGCGACCTCGCCGCCGGCGAGGACGTAGTCGCCGATCGAGATCTCCTCGTCGCACAGGTGCGCCGCGACGCGCTCGTCGACGCCCTCGTATCTCCCGCACACGAGGATGAGGTGTTTACGTTCGGCCAGCGACCGGACGCGAGTCTGGTCAAGCACATGCCCGCGCGGCGAGAGCAGCACGACGTGCGCTTCGGCCGAGCGCAACTCTTCGACCGCGTCGAACAAAGGCTCGGGTCGCATGACCATCCCGGCGCCGCCGCCGTAAGGCTCGTCGTCCACGCTGCGATGCTTGCCGAGGCCGTGCGCCCGCAGGTCGTGCAGGCGAACCTCGAGCAGTCCTGCCCGCGTGGCCCGCCCGACGAGGCTGGTGGTCGTGAACGGCTCGAACAGCTCCGGGAACAGGGTTACGACGTCGACGCGCACGTCAATCCAGGAGCCCGGCGGGAGGGTCGATCGTGACTACACCGGCACCGAGGTCTACCCGGGTCACGATCGCCTTCACAACCGGTACGAGACGCGGCCCCGCTTCGGTCGCCACCTCGAGGTGGTCGTGCGCAGTCCCCTCGTGCACCGCGGTCACGCGGCCGATCGCGGTCCCGTCGGGAAGGCGGCCTTCGAGGCCCACCAGATCCTCGACCCAGAACTCATCTTCGGAGAGGTCCCGCCGCGCCTCCCGAGGCACGTAGAGCGCGAGACCTCGGCGCGCTTCTGCCGCGTTGCGATCCTCGATGCCGGCGAACTTAACGAGGAGGCGGTCGCGGTGGACGCGCGCCGCCTCGACCACCACCCGGCGGCCGCCGGCATCGAGCAGCGTGCTGCCCGGCTCGAAGCGTTCGGGATCGTCGGAGATGGGGACGACGTAGACCTCGCCGTGGATGCCGTGCGGCTTACCGATCTGCCCCGCGAGGAGCAAGCCGTCAGTCGGAGACTTCGACGAGGATCGGCCGCTCACCGCGACCACTCCCGGCCCGTGCCAGCGACCGCAGCGCGTGGATGATGCGGCCGCGTTTTCCGATGATCTTGCCCATGTCCTCCGGGTGGACGGTCAGCTCGAGGATGAGGGCGTCGTCGCCGTCGACCTCGTTGATCTCGAGGTCTTCGGGATGGTCGAGCAGCCACGGAGCGACGTACTCGATCAGAGCCCGGCTCACGAGGAGGTCTCTTCCTCCGCGTCCTCGACCGGAGCCTCGGGTGCGACTCCCGCCGCGGCGCCCTCCTCGGCCTCTGCGACCTCAGCCGAGTCCGCCACCTCCGGTCCGTCCTCGGCCGCCGTTACGGAAGCCGCCGGAGTGGCGCGCCGCGCCGGGGCCGCAGCCCCCCGCTGCTCGCCGGGCGACTCGCCGCGGAACTCCTGCCAGGCGCCGGTGATCTCGAGGAGCTTCCGGACCTGCCCGGAGGGCTGCGCTCCGACCCGCAGCCAGTGAACGGCGCGTCCGGTGTTGATCTCGACCGTCGACGGCTCCGTCCGCGGGTTGTAGTGGCCGATCGCCTCGATGATCTTCCCGTCGCGCGGGCTGCGGGAATCCGCGACCACGACGCGATAGGACGGCTGTTTGGTCTTGCCGACACGCATCAATCTGATCTTGACCATCTCGGTGTACTACTCCTTCACAGGAAAAAGCCCGCGCCGGGTCCTCCGGGCGGGAACCCGATCCTAGCAGGTGCCTTCAGCCGCCGAGCCCTGGTGGGAGCTTCATCCCCCCCGGAAGGCGCGGCGTGCCCTTGCGGCCGCCCGACAGGGACTTGACCATCTTCCGCACCTGCTCGAACTGTTTCACGAGCTGGTTCACGTCCTGCACGGACGTCCCGGACCCCTGCGCGATCCGGCGGCGGCGGCTCCCGTTTATGAGCGACGGATCGTTCCGCTCGTGTGGCGTCATCGACCTGATCATCGCTTCGACCTTGGGGAGCTGTGAGTCGATGTCGGCGTCGCCGATCGGGAGCTTGCGCATCCCGGGCATCATCCCGAGGACCTGCGACAGCGGCCCCATCTTCTTGAGTGCCTGCATCTGCGACAGAAAGTCCTCGAAGGTGAACTCGGCTCTGCGGATGCGTTCCTGCATCTCCTCGGCTTCGGAGCGCTCGAACGCCGCCTCTGCCTTCTCGATCAGCGTGAGAACGTCGCCCATCCCGAGGATGCGGCTGGCGATGCGATCGGGATGGAACGGCTCGAGATCGGCAAGCTTCTCGCCCACGCCCGCGAACTTGATGGGCTTGCCCGTCACGAAGGTCATAGAGAGTGCGGCGCCGCCGCGTGCGTCGCCGTCGAGCTTGGTGAGGATGATCCCCGTCAGATCCACCTCTTCGAGGAAGGCTTCTGCCACGTTCACCGCGTCCTGGCCCGTCATCGCGTCGCAGACGAGCAGCGTCTCGTGCGGCGAAACGGCGTCCGCCACGCGGCGCAGCTCCTTCATCAGCTCCGGATCGACGTGCATGCGTCCGGCGGTGTCTACGATCAGATCCGTGTACGCCTCCGCCTCGGCCGTGTCGCGTGCCGCTTGCGCAACCGCGACGGCGTCGGTTCCCAGCGCGCCGGCATGCACCGGGACCTTCACCTGCTCACCTAGGACCTGCAACTGACGAACCGCCGCGGGCCGCCTCAGGTCGCACGCCGCGAGCAGTGGACGCCGCCCTCCTGCGCGCAAGAGACGCGCCAGCTTGGCCGACGCGGTGGTCTTGCCGGAGCCCTGGAGGCCGGCGATCAGGATGACGCGCGGCGGCCGGTCGACGGGTGCGAGACCGACGGTCTCCTTCCCGAGGACGTCGATCAAGGCCGCGTGGACCAGCTTGATGACCTGCTGCGCGGGGCTGAGGCTCCTGTGGATCTCCGCGCCCTCGGCGCGCCCGCGCACGTCGGCGACGAACGCCTTCACGACGCGCAGCGAGACGTCGGCTTCCAGCAGGGCGAGCCGGATCTCGCGCAGCACCTCGTCCACCTGCTTGGGAGTGAGCTTCCCGCGCGAGCGCAGCCGGGTGAAGATGTCGTCGAGGCGGCCGCTCAGAGCGTCGAACACAGCGCGAAGCGTACGCCGCTCACCGCAGGGCCAGGAACGCCCCCGCGATCGTCAGGCCGATCCCGAGACAGATCGCACCGACGCCGAGCGTCTCGCCGCCCCGCGTCCTCACGCGCGTCAACCTGTCGGCGAGCGGGAACCCGGCGACCACGATGCCCGACCACAGGAGGAAGCCCGCGATCGCCCGATCGTCGCCCACCAGCCGGAAGACGATGAACCCGGCGAAGACGACCGCCACGCGCGCGAGCGTGCGACGCTGCTGCGGGTCGGCGGCGAACTTCCCGCTCACGAAAGCAGCGCCTCGACGAACGTCTTCGGGTCGAACGGCTCGAGATCCTCGAGACCCTCGCCGACACCTATCAGCTTGATGGGGATGCCGAGGGTCCGTTCGATCGTGAGAGCGATCCCTCCCTTTGCCGTCCCGTCCAGCTTCGTCAGAACGATGCCTGTGACGCCGGCCGCGTCGGCGAACTCCCTCGCCTGGACGAGGCCGTTCTGCCCGGCGGTAGCGTCGATGACGAGGAGGGTCTCGTGAACGTCGCCCTCCTTCTCGAGGACCCGGCGGACCTTGGCCAGCTCGTCCATGAGCGGAGTCTTGGTGTGCAACCGGCCCGCGGTATCGACGATCAAGACGTCGATGCCGCGGGCGCGGGCGCTGGCGCGCGCGTCGAAGGCAACCGCGCCGGGATCGGCCCCCGGCTGATGCTTCACGACCGTTGCGCCGGTTCTCTCCGCCCAGATCGAGAGTTGCTCGTCGGCGGCGGCGCGGAAGGTGTCGGCGGCGGCGAGCGACACGGATCGCCCCCGCCCCGCGAGGTCGGCGGCGAGCTTGCCGATCGTGGTCGTCTTCCCCGTTCCGTTGACGCCGACCACGAGCCATACCGACGGCGGCTCGGCGGCGAAGCTCAGGGTGCGCTCTCGCTCCGCAGGGAACAGCGAGAGCAGCTCGTCGGCGAGCAGCACCCGCAGTTCCTCCACGTCGCGGACTCGCCTCTCCCGCGCGCCGGAGCGCACGTCTTGGACGATCTGGGCCGCTACCTCGGGTCCCAGGTCGGCCTGGATCAGGACGGCCTCGAGGTCCTCCCATGTCTCATCGTCGTCTGCACCCAGCACGTCCGCGAGACGGTCGGAAAGGAACTTCCTGCTCTTCCGCAGCCGCTCCCGTAGCGATGGCCGCTCCTCCTCGATGGGAGCGACCGGCGCGGGCGCGGTTTCGACCGCGGTTGCGGCCTCCGGAGCCGGACGCTCCTCCGCACGACTCTCCGCTTCCCGCGGCGGCACCGGTCTGCGGCGGGCGAGCCCGACCCCGAGGGCGAGGAGGACGACCGCGAGCACGGCGATCACGACGATGGTTTCGGGCATGCCGTGAGGATAGGGGCTTCGGCGGCCGGACGATCAACCGCGCGTCAGGCGCTCGAGACTGCCGTGTCCTCTATCCGCATCGCCAGCACGCGGCTGACGCCGTCCTTAGCCATCGAGACGCCGTAGAGGACGTCGGCCGCCTCCATCGTGCGTTTCTGATGGGTGACGATGAGGACCTGTGCCCTCTCCTCGAGCTCGGCGATGAGCCCGAGGAAACGCTGGAGGTTGATGTCGTCGAGCGCCGCCTCCACCTCGTCGAGCAGGTAAAACGGCGACGGACGGCTCCTGAAGATCGCGAACAGGAAGGCCAGCGCGACCAGCGAGCGCTCACCGCCCGACAGCAGCGAGAGCTTGCGCACGTTCTTTCCCGGAGGGCGCGCCTCGACCTCGACGCCGCTCGTCAGCAGATCGTCCGGGTCTGTCAGGGTCAGGCGGCCGCTGCCGCCGGGGAACAAGCGCCCGAAGACCTCTTCGAATTCGCGCGCCACATCGCGGAACGCATCGCCGAACACCGTGACGATCGTCTCGTCGACCTCCCGGACGACCTTCATCAGGTCGCGCCGCGAGGCCTTCAGGTCCGCTATCTGATCCTCGAGGAAGGACTCGCGCTCCGCGAGCTCCGCGTACTCCTCCGCGGCGCGCGGATTGACTGCGCCGAGGCGACGCATCGATCGGTCGAGCGCTTCGACGCGCTCCCGAGCGGCCGTCTCCTCCGCCTCTTCGAACGGCGGCAAGGCGCGCAGCGCGTCGAGCGACAGCCCCCACTCCTCGAGAGCGCGCTCGCCGATCGCTTCCGCGCGAGCTTCGTTCTGCGCCCTCTGGACCTCCGCCTGATTCCGCCGGTGGACCAGCTCCTCGAGCCTCTGAGCCAGCTCCCGCTCGCGCTCGCGCAACGAAGTGAGCCTGGCGTCTGCCGCCTCGGCCGCCTCGCGGGCGTGCGCCGCCCGATCCTCCGCGCCGCGCGCCCATTCGGCCGCGGTCGCGGCCGCTTCTGCTGCGGCGCGCCGGATCGCGAGGACGCGTTCCCGCCGGCCGACGAGGTCCAGACGCAGATCCTCCAGCCCCGCCAGCGCCTGCTCCGCGTCGGCGATCGCAGCCTCGGCCTCCTCGCCGCGCAGGCGCGCGCCGAGCATCCGCTCCTCCGCGGTACGGGCCTCGACCTCGGCGCGTGCAGCGCCTTCCGCGGCCTCGGCGCCGGCCGCGCGGAGGCGCCGTAGCTCGCCTTCCGCCAGCGACCGCGCCGCGGAAGCTTCCTCGAGCGCCGCCCGCTTAGCCGGCAGCTCCGCGCGGGCGTCGGCCGCGGCCCGCTCGGCCGCCGCCAGTGCCTCGCGTGCCCGCGCCAGCTCCTCATCGAAGGCCGCGAGCTCGACCTCGCGCTTCTCCCGCCGGCGCCGCGCACCGGCCAACCTCTCGGCCGCTCCCGTCATCACGGCGTCGAGCCGGCGCAGCTCCTCGTCGTCCGAAGCGACGGCCTGCCACCAACGTTCGACCTCGTCCTCGGCGGCCCCGAGGATCCGCCGGGCCTCTTCCTCACCGGCGCTCGCCAGCTCGAGCGCGGAGCGGGCGTCGTCGACGAGCGGGAGAACCTTCCGACGCGCTTCGGGATGGTCGGCCAGTAGGGCCTCCACCTCCTGCAGCGCCTCGACACGCGCGGCGGCGGCGGCTCGCGCGGCGTGGTCGGCCCCCAGGCGGTCCTTCACGCGCTCGGCCTCGGCGCGTGCCTCCTCGAGCCGCGTCTCCGTCTCCGCGGCGCGCCGCGTCAGGACGTCCATCTCCGCTTCCAAAGCGGCGAGCTCCGTCTCCGCTTTCTCGACCTCCGACGCGGCCGCAGAGATGTCGCGAGATGCGGCATGACGCCGTTCGAGCACCGCGTCGGTGCGCGCCTCGATGGACCCGAGGGTGGCGCGACCGGCCGCTTCCGTCCCCTCGGCGCGCACGAGCTCTTGGGCGGCGGCGGTCTCCAGGCCCCGAGCGGAGGCAGCCTTCTGCTCCGCCTCCTCGAGCCGTGCATCGAAAGAGCGTGCCTCCGACGCCGCCGCCTGCGCCGCGGCGCGCCGCTCCCGCGCGATCTCGCTCAGGCGCACGAGTTCGCCCGCGAACCGATCGCGCTCGGTTTCGAGGAACCGGATCCGCTCGCGGTAGCCCTCTTCGGTCTCCGCCGCGAGCCGCGCCGCGATCGTCTCGGCGCGCTCCTCGGCCAGGCGCGCCAGGCCGCCGAGCCGCTCGGCCGCGCGGGCGGTGCGGTGAGCGATACCACGCGCACGGTCCGCGGCGGCGGCCACAGCGGTGCGTTCGTCGGCGGCCGCACCGAGCCGCGCCCGCACGCTCGAGAGCTCGTCGGCGAGCAGCGAGGCGCGGCGCGCCTCCCCCTCCGCGTCGAGCGCTTCGGCTTCGCGGGCGAGCCGCGCTACGTCGGTCGCGGCCAGTCTCTGCCGGAGGGTGCGTTGCTCGTCGATCAGCTCCGAGTACCGCGCCGCCTCACTCGCCTGCCGTTTGAGCGGTCGGAGAGCACGTCGCAGCTCGCTGAGGACGTCGTTCAACCGGGTGAGGTTGTCGTCGACCCGCTCGATCTTGCGGACGGCGCGGTCCTTGCGCCGCCGGTACTTGCCGATCTGCGCGGCCTCCTCGATGAGCGCCCGCCGGTCCTCCGGGCGCGCCTGCAGCACCGCGTCCAACTGGCCCTGGCCCACGACGGTGTGGATCGAGCGCCCGATGCCGGTGTCGGAGAGCAGCTCGGCGACGTCCAGGAGCCGGCACGGCGCGCCGTTGATGCGGTACTCCGACGACCCATCTCTGCCGGCCGACCGCGTGATCGTGACCTCGTTGAGGTCGAGCGGGAGCGCGCGGTCGCCGTTGTCGAGCGTGAGCTCGACCTCGGCCATCCCGAGCCGCGGCCTTCCCTGCGCGCCGGCGAAGATCACGTCTTCCATCGACGCGCCCCGCAGGCTCGACGGCGCCTGGGACCCGAGGACCCATTGGAGGGCATCCGCGATGTTCGACTTGCCGGATCCGTTGGGGCCGACGATCACGTTCACGCCGGGCACGAACTCGAGCAGGGTCGGGTCCGCGAACGACTTGAACCCGGCGACCTTCAGGGTCTTGACGTACATGGAGGGGACGCTATCAGCGGCCTTCCGGAGCCCCCCGGCAATCCCGGGTCGTCCTACTTCCTGATCTTGAAGGTCTTCTCGTTCTTGGGCGGCTCGCGGTCGACCTGCACGCTCTCCACCGTGGCTCCGCTGGGCCCGGCGCGGCAAAGGCCGACCACCCGGTAGACCTCGTCCCGGGGCCCCTCGAGAACCGCTTCGACCCGTCCGTCGTTCAGCGCTTTCACCCAGCCGGTGACGCCTTGTTCGTCGGCCTTCTCCGCGATGGCGTGGCAGAACTCCTCGCCGGGCAGGTCGCCGTTCACGAACACGTGCACCCGCGTCCTATCTTCCACTCGGGCCCCTCCTGGTTCTAAGGATCGCGATCATCACGCTTGACATTGCGGGCAGAAATAGGTGAATCGTCCTTTGCGGAACTCGGCTCGCTCGACCGTGTTGCGGCAACGGCGGCAGGCCTCGCCCTCGCGGCCGTACACCCGGATCTCCTCCTGGAAGGCGCCCCGCTGACCGTGCAGGTCGCGGAAGGCGTCATCGCCCCACGACGCTCCCCTCGCCTTCACCGCCTCCTGGAGCGTCTCGACCAGCGCCCGGTACAGTCGGCGCACGTCCTGCGAGGAAAGGCTGCCGGCGTCACGGTCCCACCGCAGGGCGGCCGACCACAGGACCTCGTCCGAATACACGTCGCCCAGACCGAGGACGAAGCCGTCGTCGAGGAGCAAGTCTTTCAGCCGCTTCCCCCTCTGCTCGAGGAGCGTGGAGAACTGCTGCCACGTGAGCGGCTGCGCGTTGTCGAGCGGGTCGAGACCCGCCGGACGGAACTCGTCCTTCTCGAGCTCCTCCGTCGGGACGACGAAGACTTCGCCGGCCGTACGCGGGTCGACGAAGCGGAGCTGGCCGCCGATCGTCCACGCCAGCACGACGTAGGTGTGCGGCTCGATGCCGTCGGAGCTGGACGTCTTGAGCAGCGCGCCGGATGGTCCGAGGTCGAAGACGAGCGTGTGCCCGTTGTCGAGCTCGAAGAGGAGCCGCTTGCCGAGGCGCCCGATCTTCTCGACCTTCGCCCCGGTCAGGAGGTCCTGCAGCTCCTTCCGCCGGCCGTGCCGCCGGACGACCTTCATCGCGTTACGGACGGGCCGCACGTCCACCTCTTTGATGCGCCGCCCCACCACCTCTTTCTCGAGGTCGCGGCGGACCACCTCGATCTCAGGAAGCTCGGGCATCGTGCCCCCTATCGGACGGCGCCGACTCGGCGGGTGATCGCTCCAGCCTGCCGAGCGCCTCGCGGGCTGCGTTCTGCTCGGCCTCCTTCTTGCTGCGCCCTTCGCCGCGCCCGTACCGCTCGTCGCCGACGAAGACCTCGGCGGTGAAACGCTTGTCGTGGTCGGGCCCGGTCGACGCCACGCGATAGACGGGCGCGCCGCCCCGCTCCCGGACCGCGACTTCCTGGAGGGCCGTCTTCGCGTCGTAGCGCTCCCGAACGGACACCGCCTCCTCGACGAGGGGGCGGAACAGCGGAACGAGGGCGCGGCAGACGGTGTCGATGCCGCGTTCGATGTAGACGGCGCCGACGACGGCTTCGAATGTGTCGGCGAGGAGCGAGTCCTTGTCGCGCCCGCCGGATAGCTCCTCGCCGCGACCGAGTCGGATATGGCCGCCGATCCCCACCCGGCGTGCGATCGCCGCGAGCGCCTGCGTATTCACGACGGAGGCGCGCAGGCGCGCCATAGCGCCCTCGGACAGCTCCGGGTACGAGGTGAAGATCAGGTCGGTCACGACCGTGCCGAGGACCGCGTCTCCGAGAAACTCGAGGCGCTCGTTGTGCCCCGCGGGCTCCACCTGCTCGAACGCGTAGGAGCGGTGCGTGAGGGCCAGGTCGTAGACCGGGCCGCCCTCCGGCGGGACTCCGAGGACCTCGAGATCCTCGGCCGCGTCACTCGGTCTCGACGGCCTGGCGCCCGGCGTAGAAGCCACAGTTCGGGCAGACTCGGTGGGGCATCTTCGGCTGCCGGCACTGCGGACACGACGCATAGGTGGGCGCGTCGGTCTTCCAGTGAGCGCGGCGGCTGCGCATCTTCGAGCGCGTCTTGCGGCGCTTCGGTACGGCCATCGGTCTCCTACCTTTCGAGCTCGGCCCGCACGGCGTCGAGGATCGCCCAGCGCGGGTCAACGTCGTCGTCGCTGCAGTCACACGAGGTGGCGTTCAGATCCGCGCCGCAGCGAGCGCAGATCCCCTTGCAGTCTTCGCGGCACAGGGGGTTGAGGGGCAGCGCGAGCGTCAGGGCGTCCCTCAGCGCCGGCTCGAGGTCGATATCGGTCCCCCGGATCTCGTAGACGTCCTCATCCGGGGCGACCTGCGTGCCCGGGGCGACGAAGAGCTCGCACAGCTCGGGGCTCGCCGCCGTCTGCACGTCCCGCAGGCAGCGGGCGCACGTGGCCACCACGGGGGCCTCCGCCCGGCCGGTCACCAGGATGCCCTCGACGACGCTCTCCGCGCGCAGATCCCCCCGCACCGGGGCGTCGCCGAGCCGCGCGAGCTTCGTCCGCACCCCGGGGAGGGGGGCGGACAGGCGGATGTCCCGATAGGTCCCCGGACGTCCGAGGACCTCCGCGACGGAAACGGTGAATTCGTGCACGCGCGCCGATCCCTGCAGGTCGAGGTCGAGGGCGAAAACCGGGTCGCGACGGGGCGCGACCGGCTCTCGATGATAGCAGAGGGGCCGGTTTTCCCAGACTCTGGAAGGCTACAGAGACTGCTCGGAGAGCTCCGCGGCGTCGAACGGCCCCTCGGGCAAGGTCCCCTCGGTTCCGGCGATCGCGCCGTTCGGCGCCGCCTCCCCCCGTAGGGTGCTCCTTCCCTTGCTGACGGTGGCGAGCGTCTTGTTCAGCAGGATCTCGAAGGCCGCCAGCTTCTGGTCGATGTAGTCCTCGGCCTCCGTGCGCATCTTCGCCGCGCGTTCCTTCGCCTCGTCCGTGATCCGCTCGGCCTCTCGCTCGGCCGCGTGGACGATCTCGGTGCGGGACAGGAGACGGTCCCGCTGCTCGCGAGCTTCGGCGACGATCCGCTCGGCCTCTTTGCGCGCCCGGGCCAGGAGCTCGTCGCGGTCGCGGCTCATCCAGCGCGCTTGCCGGATCTCCTCGGGCACCTCTTCCTTGAGCTGAGCGAGGAGCTCGAGGAGCTCGTCGCGGTTCACGACGACACTGCTCGAGAGGGGCACGGCCTTTGCCTCTTCGATCAACACCTGCAGCTCGTCTATACGTTCGATCAGATCCACGGATACCTTCCTTCGTCTCGTCGCCCGCAGGGCGGGGAGCAATCTTCGCGCTCTGCGGGGGGTCCCGCCACCACCTCTACCCGGCGGGAGCCTCTCCACGCTCGCCGTAGCGCTCCCCCATCGCCTTCGCCACCAGCGGCGGCACTAGGCCCTCCACCGACCCACCGAACCGAGCGACCTCCTTGACGAGGCTGGAAGAGAGGAACGCCCATGCCGGCTTCGCCGTCACGAACATCGTGTCGAGCCCGGGAAGCAAGATGGCATTCATCTGTGCCATCTGCAGCTCGTACTCGAAGTCAGACACGGCTCGGAGGCCCTTGACCACGACCGACAGCCCCCGTTCCCGCGCGAAGTCGACGAGGAGGCCGTCGAAGGACGCGATCTCGACGTTGTCCAGGTGCGACAGGACGTCGCGGAGCAGGTCCTTCCTCTCCTCGAGCGTGAAGAGCGGCTGCTTCGACGGGTTCGCGATGACCGCGACGCATACCTTCTCGAAGTAGCGGGCGGTCCGCTCGATCACGTCGACGTGACCGTTGGTGGGAGGATCGAACGATCCCGGGCAGAGCGCGGTCGAGCTCACTCCTCGTCCTCGTGCGTGTAGATGAGGAGCTGCGACTGCCCGAACTCCCTCTCCCACACGAGCTGGAGGCCGAACGGCTTGAGCGCGTTCTCCTTCGCCGGACGGTGCAGCACGACACGCCCCTCGTCCGAGAGGAAGCCGTTGGTGACGAGGGCCTCGAGGTTCTCGATCACCTTGTGCGCCGGCGTGGTGTAGGGAGGGTCGACGAAGATCAGGTCGACCCTCTCGTCGGCGGTCTTCGAGATCGCCGGGTTGACCTCTGACCACACGACCTCGGAGCGATCCTCGAACCCGGTGGCCTCGATGTTCTCGTTGAGCTTCATGACCGCGTCACGGCTGCTTTCGACGAAGGTCGCCCTGGTCGCCCCCCGCGAAAGGGCCTCGAGGCCGAGCGCGCCCGAGCCCGCGTACAGGTCGAGTACGACCGCATCGCCGACCTCGCCGAGGGCCGAGAACAACGATTCCTTCATGCGGTCCGTCATCGGCCGGGTCCCCGTGACCGGCGACTTCAGCCGGCGTCCTTTGGCCGTGCCCGCAATGACTCGCATGCCCGTTACGTTAGCGCAGCAGCCTCAGGGCGTCCCTCGGATTCAGCCGGAGTGAACCACCTCCACCGCCTGACCTTCGAACCGATCCCGCATCTCGCGCGCGAGAGCAGCGTGCTCGTATGCCCTCAGCTCGGGATCCGTGTCGATGATCTCGACCGCCAGATCGCGCGCCTGCTTGATCACGTCTTGATGCTCCAGGACACGCGCCATCTTGAGCTGGGGCATCCCCGACTGGCGAGCCCCGAAGAGCTGCCCCTCGCCCCTCTGCTTGAGATCGACGAGGGCGAGCTCGAAGCCGTCGCGCGTGGAAGCCACCGCCTCGAGGCGCTCCCGCGCGAGGGCGACCGCGGCATCCGCATCGTCGAGGTCGAGATCGGTCGCGAGGACGCAGTGCGACGGAAACCCCCCGCGCCCGATACGGCCGCGCAGCTGGTGGAGCTGAGCAAGCCCGAAGCGCTCGGCGTCCTCGATCAGCATCACCGTGGCGTTCGGCACATCCACCCCCACCTCAACGACGGTGGTCGCCACCAGCACGTCGGTGCGGCGCTCTCTGAAATCGCGCATCGCCTCTTCCTTCTCGGCACGCTTCATGTCGCCGTGAACGAGCCCGACCGTGAGATCGGGGAAGACGTCCTCCGCGAGACGCACGGCCTCGGCCTTGGCGCTGCGCAGCTCGCTCTTGTCGGAGGGGTCCCGAAGCGCGTATACGACGAACGCCTGGCGTCCGGCCGAGACCTCGCGGCGGATGAGGTCGTACGCCTGCGTGCGCCCTCGCTCCCCCCGGGCGATCGTCGTCGTGATGGGATGCCGGCCGCGCGGGAGCTCGTCCAGTATCGAGACGTCGAGGTCGCCGTACACGGTCACCGCGAGCGTGCGCGGGATCGGCGTCGCGGTCATCACCAGCACGTCCGGCTCGCCTCCGCGACCTTTCTCGCGCAGGCTGCGCCGTTGGTGGACGCCGAAGCGATGCTGTTCGTCCACCACGGCAAGCCCGAGGCGGGCGAAATCGACCGTCTCTTGGATCAGAGCGTGGGTGCCGATCACCAGGTCGACCTTTCCCGAGGCCACGCCCGCGGCGATCTCGGCGCGCGCCGCCGCCGGCGTGGAGCCGGTCAGCAGACGCACGACCGGCCGCCGCGAGGTGGCGGCGAAGAGGCCCTCCGCCTCGCCGGCGCCGAAGGCGCGGTCGAGCAGATCCGTCACCGTCAGATGGTGCTGCTCGGCGAGCACCTCGGTCGGCGCCATGATCGCCGCCTGGTTGCCGCCTCCGATCGCGATCAGACACCCGTACAACGCCACGACGGTCTTGCCCGAGCCGACCTCCCCCTCCACCAGCCGGTGCATCGGGTGCGCCTTCGCCATGTCCGCCGCGACCTCCTCGCAGGCGCGCCGTTGGGCGCCGGTCAGCGGGAACGGGAGCGCGGCGACGAACTCCTCGGCCAACGACCCTGCATCGGGAAGCGGGTGCTCGATGCCGCGCACGGTTCGTTCGAGGAGCCTCTTGCGATAGACGAGCCCCAGCTGGAGCGTGAACACCTCGTCGAAGACGATGCGGCGTCGCGCCGCGACCACGTCCTCCTTCTCCTCTGGAAAGTGGATCTGCCGCAGGGCCTCTCCGCGCGGCATCACGCCGACCCGCTCCCGCAGGGGCCCGGGCAGTGGGTCGAGCACCGCTCCCGCGCGCGCCAGCGTCTCCCAGATGAGCCGGCGCAACGCGTCCGAGGAAAGCTCCGCGGTGGCGGCGTAGATCGGGACGATCCGCCCGACGTTGAACGGCTCCTTGCCGGTGCGCACCAGCTCGAAGCGTGGGGCGGTCATCTGCAGCTTTCCCCGGTAGACGCCGAGGCGTCCGTAGAAGAACCCCCAGTCCCCGACCGACAGAGCGCGCGCCACCCACTGCTGGTTGAACCATGTGACGGCTATGCGCCCCGTCTCGTCCGCCAGCTCCCCCTTGATCAGCATCCTGCCGCCCCGCGTCTTGATCGGCCTGCCGATCGCGGCGACCTTCGCGTGCACCTGGACCTCGCCGTCGAAACCGCCTGCGACGAGACGTCCGAGCTCGCGGATCGTGCGCAGCTGCGTCCGGTCGACGTGATAGCGCGGGTAGTGCTGGAGGAGGTCCTGCACGGTCGTGAGCCCGAGCTTGGCGAGCGCCTCCCCCCGCTTGCCTCCCACACCCAGTGGGATCCTCCGGCGCGGGGGCGCGTATAGCTCGAGGCCCCGCGGAGGGGCGGAGACGACGTCGCTCACCCGGCCCAGGGTAGTCGCCCGATCGGGCCGCGCCCCGGATCCGGAAGGGGTCCGCAACCCCTCTGGTATCCTTCTGCGCCGTATGTCTTCTGTCTGTGACGTCTGCGGCAAGACTCCCGGCTTCGGGATGAACATCTCTCACTCGCACCGGCGTTCCCGCCGTCGCTGGAACCCCAACGTGCAGCGCATCCGAGCGCTGGTGAACGGCGCGCCTCGGCGCCTCAACGTCTGCACGAAGTGCCTCAAGGCCAACAAGGTCCAGAAGGCTCTCTAGCCGCCGTTAAGCGCCCGGCGCGCCGGGTAACGATGCTCCCGTGGGACAACAAGGCGGGCTCGCGGCGCGGGCAAAGCTCGAGGTCGAGCGCGCCCGGGCCCGTTACGGGGTGGTCGACATCGGCGTCCGCACGTTCCGCCGCTTCTCCGAGGACGACGGCGGCGTCCTCGCGGCGGCGCTCACCTACTACACGTTCTTCTCGATCTTCCCCCTGCTGATCTTCGCCGCTGCCTTCATCGGCTACCTGACCTTCCTCAAAGAGGAACTGCGGACGAAGCTCCTCGAGACCGGCATCGAGAGCGTCCCGCTCCTCAGCCAGGTCCTGACCGAGGACTCCATCGGGGCGATGCGCGACCGCCGAGGAGCGTTGGTACTCGTGGGCTTCCTCCTTGCCCTCTATTCCGGCTCGGGCGGGATCGCCGCCCTCGGCCACGCGCTGAACCGCATCAATCGCGTCTCGCAGGAGGGGAATCTCGTCTCGAAGCGCCTCGCGTCCCTTCGGTGGCTCGCGCTCCTCGGGCTCGCCGGCGTCTTGACGGTTGCGCTGGGAGCCGGGATCCAGTGGCTCGTGGCGGCGTCCGGCGCGTCGCCTCCGATGAAGGTCTTGGGAGGAGTCGCGGGGATAGCGGTGTCCCTCGCGCTGAACATCGCCATCTTCATGACGGCATTCAAGTTCCTGACGACGGCTCCCAAAGGATGGCGGGAGGTTCTGCCCGGAGCGATCGTCGGCGCCGTCGCGTTCGAGCTGCTCAAGCATTTCGGCGCCCGCTACGTCGCCGCCGGAGCGGAAGGAAGGAACGCGACCTTCGGCGCTTTCGCCACCGCCGCCGCGCTGCTCGTGGCGAGCTACCTGCTCGCGCAGATCACGCTCCTGGCCGCGGAGCTGAACGCCGTCCTTGCCGAGCGCCGAACGACGCGAGAATCTTCGACAAGGTGAGAGGAGACGCCATGAACGACACCACGAGGATCAGGCAGCACGACGGCTACAACGAGAAGAGTGCCGGCGCGCTGATGAAGGAGGTCACGGAGGACCTCTCGACACTCGTCCGCAAAGAGGTCGAGCTTGCGAAGCAGGAGCTCGGCAGGTCCGTCTCGGCGAAGCTGAAGGGAGCCGTGATCCTCGGGATCGTGGGGCTTGTCGGCGTCTTCGCGCTCATATTCCTGCTCCTAGCCATCCGCGACGGCCTCGACGTCGTCCTCGCGACCTGGCTCGCCGATCTCGCCAGCGCCGGCATCCTCCTCCTGCTGGCCGCGCTCGGCGCGCTGATAGCGAAGAAGAAGCTGGCCACGCCGATCTCGGCCGAGATGACGAAGCAAACGATCAAGGACGACGTGGAGTTCGCGAAGTCCATCGGCCGCAAGAACCCGTGACGGAGGTGTCGATGGGAACCACTCCGCAGCAGACGAAGGCAGAGATCGAGCGCACCCGAGAAGATCTCGCGCGCAAGGTCGACCTCCTCGTAGACCAGGCCAAGGTGGAGGCGGGAGAGATCGGGCGGAAGCTCGCGGTCGGAGCCGCGGCGCTCGCCGGGCTTCTGGTGCTCGGCTGGGTCGCGAAGCGCCGCGTCGGCTGAAGCGCGTGGAGGACGATCCTTCCGTTTCGGCGGCGCCACCTCTTCCGGACATAGACCCGAACGCCGGCTTCACCGGGATCATCGCGGCGGCGTGGAGGCTCTACCGGGTTTCCCTCGCGGCGCTGGTCGGGCTGTTCCTGCTGGTGGCGGCGCTCGGCATCGCGACGGGCGTGGCCGGGCAGCTCGCCGCCCGGAACATCGAATCGGACAACCTCAGGCTGGCTCTGTTCCTCTTCCTTCCCACCGTCGCCTACGTGACCTTCGGGAGCGTCGGCGTCGCCGCGTCGGGGCCGCTTTTCGTCGACCGGCTGCGCGGTGGAAGCGCATCGCTCGGTGAGGCGCTGCGCGCCGAGCGGCCGCCGCTGCGCGACATGCTCGCCGCCGGCCTCTTCGCCTCCGTGATCGCGCTCTGCGGGGTCGCGCTCCTCACGCCTGTGCTGGTGCTGTTGTTCATGCCCCTCTTCTACGGGCCCCCGGTCGTCGCGTTCGTCGTCTCGCTCGAGAAGCGTCGTCTGCAGGAGGCACTGTCTCGCGCTCGTTCCCTGCTGAGAGGCTCGACGCTGCGTGTCCTGGGCGTGCTCTTCACGGTAGCGCTCGGCGTCGGCATCGTGAAGGAGATGCTGATCCAGGCCTCGCTCGCTCTCCCGCGCGCGGCCCGGCTCGCCGGGATCGTCGCTACTCAGGTGCTGGCCGACGCGCTGTTGCTTCCGTTCGTCGCAGCCGTGTCGATGGTCGTCTACCTCGGCTTGAAGGCACGGGACGAGGAGGCGCCGCAGGAGCCGGCCGGCGGCTGAGCGTCAGCGAGGCAGCTTCCATCCCGGGTTCACCGGGCCGTACCCCTTCCCCAGCCTGACCCCCGCGGCGATGGCGCCCGAGACGAAGTCCTTCGCGCGCCGAACCGCGGCCGGCAGGTCCTCCCCGCGGGCGAGGAAGGCCGCCGCCGCGGCGGCGAGCGTGCAGCCGGTCCCGTGCGTGTCGTCCGTGGCGTAGCGCGGGCCGTCGATCTCGATCATCTCGCGGCCGTCGTAGAGGAGGTCGACGGCGCGTTCTCCCGGCAGGTGACCGCCTTTCACCAGCACGGCGCGCGGCCCCATCTCGAGCAGCGCGCGTGCCTGCTCCCCCATCTCCCGAAGGTCGGTCGCTTCCGGGCGACCGGTCAAGCCGGCCGCTTCGAGGAGGTTCGGCGTGACGAGCGCGGCAAGCGGGAACAGCTCCTCGCGAAGCGCGTCCACCGCCTCCTCCTCCAGGAGCCGGTCGCGGCTCTTGGCCACGAACACGGGGTCGACCACCAGGTTCTCGATCCCGTGCGCACGCACCGCTCCCGCAACGACCTCGACGATCTCGGTCGAAGCGAGCATGCCGGTCTTGGCGGCGTCGACGCCGATGTCGGTAACGACCGCGTCGATCTGCGCCACGACGAAGTCCGCGGGCACCGCGTGGATCGCGTTGACCCCGACGGTGTTCTGCGCGGTGAGCGCGGTCAGCGCGCTCATGCCATGACAGCCGAGAGCGAAGAACGTCTTCAGGTCGGCCTGGATCCCTGCACCGCCGCCCGAGTCGGACCCGGCGATCGTCAGCGCGCGCGGCATCGCCTCCACCGGGCTCAGGCCAGGTGCTCCCACGAGCGTCGCCTCCATTCGTCGAGCGGCTTTCCGGCCACGATCGCGTCGCCGGCGGTGATCATCCCTATGCGGCGCGCCGGCGTTCCCGCCGCGGCCAGCGCCCGTTCCGCGCCGTGCCACACACTCTCGCTCATCGTGAACAGGAGCTGGTAGTCCTCGCCGCCGACCACGGCCGTCTCGAGCGGGTCGCCGTAGCGTTCGACGCCGGCGGCGATCGGCAGTCCCTCTGCGTCGACGTCGCAACCGACCCCCGCGGCGTCGAGGAGCCGCCCGAGGTCCCGGGCGAGCCCGTCGGAGAGGTCCAGCATCGCCGTCGGCGTCCAGCGCGCCAGGACGGGCACCGCGGCGATCGGTGGGGAGGGACGGAGCTGCGCGCGCAGGAGCGTCGCATCCGCGTCGACGGCGCCGCGGCGGAGCGCCTCCAGACCAGCGCGCGCGGCGCCGAGTTCGCCGGTCACGCACACGAGGTCGCCGGGCGCGGCGCCCCACCGCGTCACGGCCGCCGCGCCGGCGGGGATGCCGGTCATCGCCACGGACACCATCACCTCCGACCCCCGCCCCACGTCGCCTCCGACGAGGGCGACGCCGAAGTCCTGCGCGGCCGCCACGAGGCCGTCGGTGAGGTCGTCGACCCACTCCGCCGGGAGTCGCGGGGGAAACGCCACCGCGCACACGGCGTGGGCGGGCAGCGCCGCCATCGCGATCACGTCGGAGACGTTCACCGCGATCGCCTTGTAGCCGACGTCCACCCCCGACGCATAACTCCGCTCGAAGTCCACGCCTTCCACCACCATGTCGGTCGTGAGCACCATCTGCGGACCGCCGCGGATGACCGCGGCGTCGTCGCCGCTCCAGATCTCTCCGGCGGGAGGTCCGCCGAGCCTTCCCGTGATCCGGGCGATCAGCGTCTCTTCTCCGACGTCGGATACCGTGGGCCGCGGGTCGGGCTTCACGAGACGCTCAGGACGAGCAGGGGGGACACATGGCGGTCATCAACACGATCGATCTCACCGGCGTGTCCGCGGACGGCTGGCGAGAAGCCGCCAACGAGGCGCTGCGTGAGGCGTCGCGCACCATCCGGCACATCACGAGGTGCGACGTCGTTCGCTGCAGTGCGGTCGTCGAAGACGGGGTGATCACCGAGTACCACACCGAGCTCCGGCTCTTCTTCGACGTCGAGACCCGCTGATCGTCAGTCCGCCGCGGGGCCGGCTTTGGCGACTTCCGGCGGAACGAGGTCGACGAATCGCTCGAAGTTCTCCGCGAACATCCGCGCCAGCTCCCGCGCCTTGACCTCGTAGGCGTCGGGGTCGTCCCACGTCGACTGCGGGTCGAGCACCTCGGAGGGAACGCCGGGGCACTCGAGCGGCACGTCGAGGTTGAAGATCGGATGCCGCCTGGTTTCGACGTCGTCGAGTTCGCCGGACGTGGCGGCCGTGATCATGGCGCGGGTGTGCGGGAGGCTCATCCTCGAGCCGACGCCGTACGGTCCCCCGGTCCATCCGGTGTTCACCAGGAATACCCGCGCGCCGTGGCGCTCGATGCGCTCGCCGAGCATCGTGGCGTACACGTTCGGACTGAGCGGCAGGAACGGCGCGCCGAAGCACGTGGAGAAGGTCGCCTGTGGTTCGCTTCCCACGCCCGCCTCCGTCCCGGCGAGCTTCGACGTGAAGCCCGAGAGGAAGTGGTACATCGCCGCGTCGGAGCTGAGGCGGGAGATCGGCGGCAGGACGCCGAACGCGTCGGCGGTGAGGAAGACGATCGTCTCGGCATGGCCGGCGCGCCCCTCGGGGACGAAGCCGGGGATGTACTCCAGCGGGTAGGCGGCCCGCGTGTTCTCGGTGATCGTCGCGTCGTCGTAATCGACCTCGCGCGTGACCGGATCGACCACGACGTTCTCGACGACCGAGCCGAAGCGGATCGCCGACCAGATCTGCGGCTCCTTCTCGGCCGAGAGGTTGATGCACTTGGCGTAGCAGCCACCTTCGAAGTTGAAGACCCCGTTATCCGACCACCCGTGCTCGTCGTCGCCGATCAGCCGGCGCGCCGGATCGGCGGACAGCGTCGTCTTGCCCGTGCCCGACAGCCCGAAGAAGAGGGCGACGTCGCCGCGCTCGCCGAGGTTGGCCGAGCAATGCATAGGCAGGACCCCGTCGAGCGGAAGGAGATAGTTCGCCGACGTGAAGATCGACTTCTTCATCTCACCGGCGTAGTGCGTCCCGCAGATCAGGACCTGCTTCCGCTCGAGATCGAGCCCGATGAAGGCGTCCGACTGCGTGCCGTCCCGCTGGGGAACCGCGCTGAAGGTCGGCGCCGAGACGACGGTGAAGTCGGGCTCGAAGTCCTGCAACTCGTCGCGGCCGGGCCGCCGGAAGAGCTGGAGGCCGAAGAGTGCATGCCACGCCAGCTCCGTGACGACGCGCAGTCGGATCGAATGGTCCGGATCGGCGCCCACGTACCCGTCGATGACGAACAGCTCGCGTCCCTCGAGATGGTCCCTCACCTTCCCGAACAAGGCGTCGAAGGTCGATGCCTCCACCGGCTTGTTGACCGCGCCCCAGTCGATCCTCTGCTTCGCCTCGCCGTGCGAGACGAAGAACCGATCGGCGGGTGACCTGCCCGTGCGTGCCCCCGTCTCGGTCACCAGAGCGCCGTTCGCGGCGAGAGTGGCTTCCCCCCGCCGGACGGCGTGCTCGACCAATTCGGGCGCGCTGGGATTGCGATGAACGGTGCCCGGCGCGATGCCCGCCAGGTCGCCTGCAGCCATGTCGTGGTCTCCTAGTGTTCGCAGAGGCTCCGCGGTGACCGGAAGGACCAGAGCCTACCCAATCCCTCACGGACGACGGCGGCGCGCCGCGATGCTTCGATAGGTAGACTCGCCGCCGTTCCCGCCTCGCATGGCGCGAGGGGAGTCGTCATCGTTCGACCGAGGAGGGCGAGAGTGGCACAAGTCATGGCGTACATCCTGATCCAAACGGAAGTGGGGAAGGCTGCACAGGTCGCCAAGGAGGTCCGCGAGATCGACGGCGTGGACGCGGCCGAGGACGTGACCGGTCCCTACGACGTCATCGTCAGGGCGAGCGCCACGAACGTCGACGACCTCGGAAAGCTGGTGGTGGCGAAGATCCAGGCCGTCGATGGGATCACCCGCACCCTGACCTGCCCCGTCGTCCACCTCTAGGAACGCGCAGAGAGATCCTGGCGGTTCACCGATAAGCAGAACGGAAAGCCAACACGAAGCCGTGCGCGGCCAGCGTCGCGCCGGTTCCTGCGGTGGTGAAGACGGCGTCCATCTCTCCGACGCCGAAGTGGTCGCGGTCGAAGATCGTCACGAGTGTTCCGCCCGATTCGGTGCAGGCGTCAAAAGGGCAGCGGTAGAGCTCGCTGCTGCCGTCCTGAGAGCCGGCGCAGATGCTGTCGGAAGGAACGAGGCAGTGCTCGAGATACGTCGCTTGGAATGCGAGTCCTTCCGCGTGTGTCGCGAGGACCGCATACGCTCCCGCCCTGAGCCTCGTGGCTTCTCGCCCATGCGCCGCTGGTGAACCTTGCGGAGGCAAGAGAGGTAGCAATCTTCCTTCGGTCCACGTAGGTCGTGTTGGCGCGAGCCGTCTGTCCCGGTCGCCGAGAACATCGATACGCAAACGAGAATGTCCATCTGTCAGAAGATGAAGGCGGTACTCCCCCGCCGGGATGCGACCGCCGTCGGCCAGGACCGCGACGGTCGGAAATTGGCGGTCGTTCAGATCCATCGCCGGGATCCGGATACCTCCAACGACCAACCGCCCCTCCGGCGATTCGAGGGCGAAGCCCGCATATGTTCCATTCGACTCGACGGAGAATCCGCTCTGCTCGAACCTTCCCTTGCGCTCGATGACCCCGCAGCAGCGGATCCGAACAGGACGCTCAAGCGTCAATGGGAAGGTCGCGGGTGCGGAGCCGCGCACCGTCCAGGATCTGGGCTTCCTCTCTGGCCCCGCGTCAGCTGCCGGCACGAGAACAACAAGCGTCAGGATCGCTACGACCAAAACTGCTCGCAAACGGCAGATCATGCGCTTGATCTTCGCCGCGGCTCGTCGTACTCCTGTTCAGCCAGGTGCGGCCCGCTCCGCGTTCTTGAAGCCGGACGTTCCTCTAGGGTTGCTCCTCTGCGGCGCTGCAAACCACTGGGACAGGCCGGCTCTCCGCGTAGTTGTTACCTCGAGTCTGTCCCTTCGAGTTCTTCCAGTAGCCGTAGCCCGTCGTTTTCATCAGCGTCGCACCAGGTATGCAAACAGTTCCGGTGACTGGGCACGGCAACGTGGTGTTAGTTGGCGTGGTGCCGCTCGAGCACGTGTTCGTAGCGACGGTTTGGAAGCCGTAATCTTGCGTAAAAACCTCGAGCGCTACGTGGATCGTCATATGCCGATGGGGATTGGGGCAGGTGAACTCAGCTTTGCCAGTAGCCTGCTGCCCATGTTGAACTGGCGGCGTCGCAACAACCTCGCAAGGATGCTCCATGTCCAGGATCTCCTCAATGGGGTCAGATGCCTGGATCTCCTCAACGGCGTTAGATGCCTGCGCCGTAACAGGACTCATAGCTACACCATGAAGAAAGCAGATGCCGTGAACCTCAGCAACCCGCGATGTTCCACTCCGCCCCCCCCAGGTTCCTCGACTTGACAGTCCCTGACCAAACTATGCTCCACAGGAGTCCCGTTGCAAGTCTAATTGTGGCCCTGGCGCCGCCGCGGGCGCTATGCGAGGGGCAGGTAGTCCTCGACTCCGTCGAACTCGGCGCGTATCTCGCGGGACAAGAGGTCGCGCACTACGTCGTTCGCGGTCGAGCCTTCGTGGCAGATGCGCACGACGTTCTCAGTGATCGGCATGTAGACGTCGGCCGCCTGCCCCAGTTCGAATATGGGCTTACACGACTTCACGCCCTCGGCGACCATGTTCATCTCGCCGATGATCTCGTCGATCTTGCGTCCCTTCCCCAGTTCCATCCCGACGTGATGGTTGCGTGACTGGGGGCTGGCGCACGTAGCGACGAGGTCGCCGACACCCGCGAGGCCGAGGAACGTCAACGGCTTCGCACCGAACTTCACCGAGAACCTCGCCATCTCCGCGAGGCCGCGCGTCATCACGGTCGCTTTGGTGTTGTCCCCTAGCCCCAGCCCGTCGGCGATGCCCGCGGCGATCGCGAGGACGTTCTTGAACGCGCCGCCGATCTCGCAGCCGACCACGTCGGGATTCGTATAGACGCGGAAGGTCCCGGTGTTGAACGTTTCTTGTAGGCGCGCTGCGGTGTCCGTGTGGGTACAGGCGACGGTGGACGCTGCGGGGTATCCCCGCACCACCTCTTTGGCCAGGTTAGGACCCGTCAGGAGCGCGATGCAGTCGTCGCGGATCCCGGGGACCTCCTCGGCGAGCACCTCAGTCATCCGTTTCTTGGTGTCGACCTCAAGACCCTTGGTCAAGCTGACGTAGCACGCTCCGGGCTCGGCGTAATCGACCACCTCGCGGAGGACGCCGCGGAAGCCGTGCGACGGCACCCCCATGACGACCGTTTCCGCGCCGCTCAACGCCTCCTCCAGATCGTTCGTCGCCCGCAGTGATTCGGGAAGGAGGACGTCCGGCAGGTACTGCGGGTTCTCGTGGAAGAGGTTGATCGTCTCCGCGAGCTCCGGGCGGCGCGCCCACAGGACCGCCTCGTCGACCCCCTTCGCCGCGACCAGGGCGGCCGTCGCGGTCCCCCATGAGCCCGCACCGATGAACGCGATCTTGCTCACGCGACGCGGCTCTTCTTGGGGCGGCGACGATCCGGCAGCGCCGGCCTGAGGCTCGCGAGCAGGAGCGAGATCCGGTCCATGATCTCCTCCCCCACCCGCACGATGTCGGCTCGATCGGTCGCGCTGCCGCGGGCGACGTAGGGCTCACCAACGCGCACGAGGATGTCCTGGCGCGGCGGCCACCAGTGTTTGGCGTAGCCCTTCGCCCACACGTTCTGGGTGCCCCAGATGGCGCACGGGAGGACCGGCACCTGCGACTCCAGCGCCATGCGCGCGGTGCCGGACTTCGCCGCCATCGGGTTCAGATCGGGGTCGGTAGTGATCGTCCCCTCCGGGAAGACGACCACGATCTCCCCCCGGCGCAACCCGTCCAGCGCGTTGTCGAGGGCCACGGGCGCGGCGCGCGTTCCGCGCCTGACCTCGATCTGGCCGCAGCCCTTCAGGATCCACGCGATCCGTCGGTCGGCGAACAGCTCGCTCTTGGCCAGGAACCGAGGGCGACGACCTGCCGCATCGACCGCGTAGGCCGCGGCGAACGGGTCTAGGTAGGCGATGTGGTTGAACGCGAGGATCGCCGGTCCCGTGGACGGGATCCTGTCGATGCCCTCCATGTGCCAGCGGAACCACGTACGCAGCCACGGCTTGAGGATCCCCTTCGCCAGGAGATAGACCGGTTCCATTCGCCTCCCCGAAGACCCGATGTCGTGGGGATTGTGGCACAAGGCGTCGGCGGGATGCGGGGTGCGCCGCCTTCTATGATGCGCTCCGTGAAGGGCAACCGCCTCGTGATCGCGCAGATCTCCGACATCCACTGCGGGCACCCGCACTTCGACGGCGAGCTCCTGGACCATGCGATCAACGAGATACTCGCGCTGGCTCCCGACGTGGTCGTGGTCGCCGGCGACCTCACGGCCGAGGGGTACGCGCCGCAGTTCCGGCAAGCGAAGAAGTATCTCGACCGCCTCGAGGACCTCGAGATGGTCGTGATCCCGGGCAACCACGACCTGATGAACGTCGGATTCCTCCATTTCCGCGACGCATTCGGAAAGTCCGAGCGGGTCCTGCGGATCCCGTTCCAGAACGGCGACGGCGGTCTCGGGGGAAGGTGGGCCACGATCGTGGCGGTGAACTCGGCGAAACCCGACTTCGCCGAGGGCGAGGTCGGGCACTTTCGGTACGACTGGATCCGGAGCTCGTTCTACGAGTATCCGGACGACTACCGGATCTTCGTGCTCCATCATCACCTCGTGCCGCTGCCGGGCACAGGGCGCGAGCGCAACATCGTGTGGGACGCCGGTGACGTCCTCGCCCTCGTGAGCGAGCTCGAGGTCGAGCTGGTCCTCTCCGGGCACAAGCACGTGCCGAACGTGTGGCAGTTCGGAGAGATGCTGCTCGTGAACTCCGGCACCGCGTCCTCCTACCGCGTGCGCGGCTACACCCGCCCCTCCTACAACGTGATCGAGGTCGACGACGAGCGCGTCCGGATCGTCCAGAAGTATCCGGGTCTGGGCGAGATAGTCGCCGCCAACTACGTCCGTTCAGAGCGACGCCTCTCGCTCAACCAGCAGCTGGCCGGCATGTTCAACCGGGGTTCATGGAACGTATGACGGAGGGCGCCTCATGATCGTGCGGATCTTCGACACCGCCATCCATCCGGACGATGTGGAACGCGGGAAGGAGATCTTCCGCGAGCAGGTGCGGCCCGCCTTCGAGACCTTCCCCGGCTGCCACGGTATCGAGATGGCGATCGGCGTGGAGGAGCATTCCGGCGAGCTGGTCGAGGTGGTCGCCATCTCGCGCTGGGAGTCGACCGAGGCGATCCGCGACGCCATCGCCACCCCCGACTATGCCGCCGCGCTGGAGGATCTCAAGCGGCTGTTCCGACAGGCGCCGATCGTCCGGCACTTCGAGGAGGCGGACTAAGGGTCACAGGTCGGCGCACTGACCGCCTGCCGCGGCGGCGACGCAGAGCTTGTCGACCTCGTGCCGGACCTCCTTACGATTCCAGCGGAGGGTGATCTCGGCGGTGTAACGGGCCGCTTCGACCGGAAGGTGCTCCATCCCCAGAACGAGTCGGCACGCACCTCGCCTGTCGCAGGTCGCGAACCCAGCTTCGGTGCGCGCTCCCGCGCCCCCGTCCCGCGTGATGCTCCCACCCACGACGAGCGGGCGGCGCCGGGTCACCCAGGAGCAGCCGCGTAGCTCGACCGACAGGCTATAGGAGACCTCGGCCGCGTCGTAGGCGAACACCGGCTCCGCCTGCTCGCACTTCGCCGGTGCAGCCGCGGTACCGATCGGAGCCAGCGCCGCCGCCGTCGTCGCGAGCGCGACGAGGAGGCGGCCCCTCACCGCGCCACCTCCGACACCCGACCCGAATCGACGTCGTACACCGCTCCCCACACCTGCGTGTCGGGACGCAGCGCGGGCGCTCCGGCGAGCGACGCCACGCTCTCCCGCACGCCCTCCTCGACCGCGTCGAACGGAAGGAAGCGGAGACCTTCCGGATCGCCTCCGCCGCGACGCACCGCTTCCGCCAGGTCCTCGTCGGTCGCTCCATGCAGACCACAGCGGGTGTGTCCGAGGACGAGTACCGCGTCGGTGCCGAGAACGTGCTGTGAGAGGGCGAGCGACCGCAGCACGTCGGGAGTCACACGCGCCCCCGCGTTGCGGATGACGTGCGCCTCTCCCAGCTGCAGACCGAGGGACGAAAGAGGCTCGATGCGGGCATCCATGCAGGTGAGGATCGCGAGTCGCCGGCGCGGGTTCGCCGGCATGCCCGCGATCGGCGTCGCGGCCGCGCGGTTCGCCTCCAGCAGGGCCTCCAGGCGCTCGCTCACGACGTCGCTCCGGCGCGCCGGGCGGCTTCGAGGGCCTCTTCCGTGGCGTACGCGGCGCGAGCGTGCGGATCGCCGGGCTTCACCCGCGCCCGCTGCTTGCGCGCGAGGCGGTCCATGACCTCGAGCGCCTTCGGCTCCTCCTCGGCTGCCCTCAGCTCGAGGACCCCCTCGGCAACCGCCTGCGTCAGGTACTCGTCGCCCGTCTCGGAGCGCACGAGGACCATCGTCCACCCGTCCATGCCGAGGCCACCGCAGGAGAGGTCGGCATGCTCGGCGGCGAAGTCGGGGCAATGGTGGCACCACTCGTTCGCGTAAGGCCGCGCCTCCTTGAGCGGGATGTCGACGTCGCGTCCGTCGCGGAGCGTCACGATGACCTTGCCCTTGACGTTCACCTTCTCGATCGCCTCGAGGGGGATGCCGCGATCCTGCTCGACCTTCCCGACCATGAAGGCCTCGTAGTCGAAGGTCTCGCAGCACATCAACCCGATGACGAGCTTGACCGGCCGCACCCAGCGCTTGATGCCGCGCGCCGCGAGCTGCCGGACGGCGGTGGACTCGCAGGAGACGCCGACGACGGCGATGCTCTTGAGCTTCCGCTCCGCCGCCATCTTGAGCGCGAGGGGGGTGGCGCAGTAGGTGTAGCGGGAGCCGGCCGTTCGAAGCAGCTCGTCCGACGAGACGACGACCTTTGGCTCGTCCAGCCACGGGACCCGATCGCTCGGCGCCGCGAGCGCGGCGCCGTCGAGACGTCCCGTGTCCATCCCCCACGCCAGCAATGCGGTGACGGCGCCGCCGTCTTGCGCTCGCTCGCGGATCCGCGGGTCGGTGGCGCGAGCGAGCGTCTTCCGCCGGTAGCGGCCCTCCGGCTGGTCGTCGTCCCGCCGTCCACCGTTCACCATGTGCTCGATGACGTCGACCTGCGGGTCGAGCCTGAGGCATGCCATCGCGCAGAGAGAGCAACCCTCTTCTCCGTGGATGCAGTTGTCGAAGGGAGACGATGCGTCCACCTGCACGGGGTCGAAATCCTCCAGCTCGAGGACCTTGTGCGGACAGGCGACGATGCACGCCGAGCACGAGCAGCAGATCTCGGTCGCGACGATCTCTTCGTAGAGGTGCTTCCAGTGCTTCCGCTCGCTGATCGGGACCGCCTCCTTCGGAGCGGTGAAGACGCGTCGCATGGTATCCCGAGGCCATGCATGCGGGGCTTCTATTCGTGAAGGCACCGGACCGGGCGAAGACGCGTCTGCGCGCGGCGCTGGGAGCGAAGGAGATGGCCGACCTCACCCGCGCGCTGATCGCCGACGCGCTCGACCTCCTCGAAGCCGCCGACTTCCTCCGTTGGTGGGTCGTGAGCGACGACGACGCCGTCCTCGAGGATTCGGGCCGTCGGGGCTTTGATGCCGTCCGCGACTCGGGCGCGGGTCTGAACGAAGCCGCCACCGCGGCCATCGGCGCGGTGATGAGAGCCGGGGCGACGAGTGCCACGCTGCTCGCGTGCGACGTCCCCCTCGCTACGGCGGAGGATCTGCGCGACGTCCTGGACACGGGTGAGACCAGCGACGTGGTCGTGGTGCCCGGCGCCCGCGGCGGAACGAACGCCCTCCATCTATCCCCTCCAGACGCCATCCCGCCCGGCTTCGGCGAGGGAAGCCTCGGACTCCACCTGCAGCGCGCGCAGGAGGCGGGACTGCGCGCCGTCATCCTGGCGCTCCCGCGCCTCGAGCTCGATCTCGATCTCCCCGAGGACCTCGACGAGTTCCTGACGCGCGGCCCTAGCGGGCACGTCGCGGCAGTCCTGCGGGGTTCAGCCGCCCGCTGAGACCTCGGGGTCGCCTTGGGCCTCGGCCCGCTCGATCGCCACGGCCTCGGCGCGCCCGACGAGCTCGTCGAGGCGCGCCGGCGTGGGCAGCCGTACGCCGGAACGTCCCCCCAGCAGCGACGCCACCACGAGCGCCGTCGCCGCCATAGCGGCCAAGACCAGGGCCTGGGCGACGGATTCACCACTCGCGACAACGGAACCGGCCCACACCAGCAGCGAGAGGCCGATACCCGCGAGGAGGATCTGCATGAGGCGGATCGTCCGCCGCTGCCGGCCGTGCGCCACCGGGCCGCGGAGCGCCCCTCCTCCCATCGATCGTTTCACGGGCCGGACGATAACCGGCGCGCCGGAGGCCGCGGGTTTAGGGTTCCGCGCCGTGACCGTCGTCGCCCGCGCGTCAGCTCTCGTGAAGCGGTACGGGGAGTCCCGCGAACCCGCCGTCGACGGCATCGACTTCTCGATACGAGAGGGCGAATGCTTCGGGTTCCTCGGGCCGAACGGAGCCGGCAAGACCACCACGATGCGGTTGATCTCCTGCCGCGCCCGCAGGTCGGGCGGCGTGCTCGAGGTCCTGGGCCGCGACCCTTCGCTGGAGGACCGCGCCGTGAAGCGGGAGCTCGGGGTGGTCCCGCAGGAGACGAATCTCGACGACGTTCTGAGCGTCGAGGAGAACCTCGTCGTCTACGCCCGCTACTTCGACATCTCCAAGGAAGACGCACGGGTGAGAGCTCGTGAGCTCCTCGACTTCGTCCAGCTCCGCGACCGCGCGGCGTGGAACACCGACGCCCTCTCGGGAGGCATGAAGCGCCGGCTCCTGATCGCGCGCGGCCTGATCAACCAGCCGCGCCTGCTCGTCCTCGACGAACCCACGACCGGTCTGGATCCTCAGGCGCGCCACCTTGTATGGGAGAAGCTGAGGGACCTGCGGCGCCGCGGCGTCACCCTTGTCCTCACCACGCACTACATGGACGAAGCCGCGACTCTGTGTGACCGGTTGGTCATCATGCACCGGGGACGCGTCCTGGTGGAGGGCAAACCGGCAGAACTGATCTCCGAACACGTAGCTCCTCAGGTGGTAGAGCTGGTTGCGGGCGATCCGCCGGTGCTGGAGGCGCTCGTTAACGCCGCCGCGCCGTTCGCGCGCGGCCATGAGGTCCTCGGGGACCGCGTCGTCCTCCACGTGCGCGACGGCTCGGCGCTCCTCGACGCGCTCGGCCGGACGGATGCCCGCTATGAGAGCGCCACGGTGAGGAGCGCCACCCTCGAAGACGTCTTCCTCAAGCTGACCGGCAGGAGCCTGCTCGAATGAAGAGGCCCGGCGCCCTGCCCTCTCGTCTGTCGCTCCGGCTGGCCTATCGGGCGCCCGACGTGCGCTGGGCGAGCGCAGCGCGCCTGTGGCAGCGCAACGTGGCGAACTACGCGCACACGTGGATGATGAACATCCTTCCGAACTTCTTCGAGCCCTTCTTCTACCTGCTCGCGATCGGCTTCGGCCTCGGCCGCTTCGTCGAGTCGGTCGGCGGTGTCGAGTACGCGCGTTTCATCGCTCCAGGTCTCGCAGCCGTGAGCGCCATGTACGGCTGCGTCTTCGACGCCACCTTCAACGTGTTCGTGAAGCTGCACTTCGACCGGCTCTACGATGCCGTGACCGCCGCGCCGCTGACGCCGGAGGACGTCGTCGCCGGCGAGCTGCTGTGGTCGCTGACCCGCGGTCTGTTGTATGGCGTCCCCTTCGTGTTGATCGCGGCCGGGTTCGGCCTCGTCCACTCGCCCTGGGTGGTCCTGACGCCGGTCGCGATCGTCTTGATCGGCTGGGCGTTCGGGACGATCGCCTTGACCTATACCTCGCTGATACCGTCGATCGACCTCTACTCGTTCTTCTTCACGCTGTTCGTCACCCCGATGTTCCTCTTCTCCGGAATCTTCTTTCCCATCGAGACCCTTCCGGGTTGGGCGCAGCCGCTCGCGTGGTTCTCGCCGCTGTATCACGCGGCCGCGATGATGCGCGAGCTGTTCGGCGCGGTCGGGCCGACCGATCCCCTGGCAGCCGCGGGTCACGGGCTGTGGCTCGCCGCCCTCGGTGCCCTGCTGTACCCCGTAGCTCCGAACGTCTTCCGGCACCGCCTGATCGCCTAACGCGAAAAGGCCCCGGTCGCCCGGGGCCTCTCACGTGAGTCGCGGGAACTAGCGGCGTCCGCCGTTCACGAACTCCTTGAACGCGCTGCCGGGCTTGAAGGCGGGGACCTTAGATGCCTTCACCTTGATCGACTCCCCCGTCTGCGGATTACGCGCCGTACGCGCCGAGCGCTGGCGCCGCTCGAACGTGCCGAAGCCGGGAAGGGAGACCTTCTCGCCCTTCTTCACGCTCTTCTGGATGTTCGTCAGGGCGGCGTCGATCACGTCCGTCACCGCCCTCTTCGAAGCACCGACCTCGCCGGCCACCGCATCGATCAGCTCTTTCTTGTTCACGTCTGCCTCCTTCGGCGTCTGAAGCTGAACCGTGCGTACCCTAAGCCGCCTGGGAGACCGAGCGGTGGCAATCCGGGCCCGTATTTCGGGAAGTCAGGGGGCGCCGGCGATGGGCGCCGCCCGCGCCTCGGCGGCGACCGTCAGCTCCCCGATGCCGACCACGCCGAGGAAGGTCGAGGGGATGCTTCCGCGCAGCACGACCTCGACCTCGTCCCCCTCGATCGAGATCGCCGCGTCCGCACCGACCGCTCGAGTCGCAAGCCAGTCGCGCGCCGCACGCACCGCGCTTCCCTCGGCGAGCTCAACGCGGTCGGCGCCGTAATAGAGAGCGCGGTCGATCTCGGAAGCGCCCGCCAGCGCGCTCGCGTCGGCCGCGTTCTGAAGCGTCCGGCGGAAGAGGAAGGCTCGCGTTGCATCGACCGCCACGCCCACGACCGCGAGCACGACCAGCGTCATGCCGGCAACGAAGACCGTCACCTGTCCTCGTTCGCTCACGGCTCTCGGCTCCGATAGAGATCGATCCGCGCGACGTGCCGCCCGCGCACCCACACCGAGGGCGACGAGACCGACCCGAGGAAGGGCGCGCCGAGGACCGGCACCGAGTACGACACCTCGACCTCGACCGCCCCGCCGCGCCGGAAGCCGGGCGGAGCGCTCCACCGCACGCGCGCCTTGGACGGATCGAGCCCGTGGCCGGCGAGCGCCTCGGCGACCGCCGCGTCTACCGCACGTCCCGCCGCGCCCACGCTGGTGGCGCGCGCCGCTCTTCCCCCCGCGTCCCGCGCTCCTGCCGTGACCGCGAGGGCGCTGCGGTGGACGTCGGCCAACACCGTCAGCAGCCACACGAGCGGGATGATCAGGAGCAGCCCGAGGACGATCGCCTCGACGAGAGCCTGCCCGCGCTCGCTCCTCACGGCACCTCCAGCTCTCCCGACGCCACCGCGCGGACCCGCACCGGGATCGACGCGGGGAACGGGCCGAGGCTCTCGAGACGCGCGTCGACGCCCACCCCGACGACCACCTCGCCGCCGCGCGTCTCTCTCGTCACCCCGATCGTGGCATCTCTGACCACGCCTCCTGCGGCGCGCCGGATCACCGCGAGCGCGACGCCTCGCGCCTCCGCCTCCGACCGTCCCCGCTCGACCGCAGCGCGAGCCGCCTCGTGCGCGGAGGAGGCGACGACGTTGCGCGCATAGAGAGCGAACGCGACCTGCACCGCCCCGAGTGCCAGGATGAGGACGAACACCATCGCGAATACCGACTCGATGGTGGCGGAGCCGCGCTGATTCAGCACGGAAGAGATCCGCACACGGCGCTGAGCGCGCTGCTGACGATCGCCTGCAGCCGCGGCCCCGCTATCGCCCAGATCCCGATGACGAGGGCGCTCGTCATAAGCACGATCAGAACCCAGCCCGGGACGTCCCCCCGCTCGTCAAGCCTGCGGCCGAACATGTCTCACCCCCATTCCTCCTCGCGTCACGGCACCAAGAGCTCGAGACTCACGAGACCGGGAAGAAGCGCGATCGCGACGACGACCGGCAGGATGAGGAAGACGACCGGCACGAGCATCAGCACCTCGCGTCTGCCTCCGAGCTCCATCAGATGCCGCCGGCGCGCGGCGCGCGCATCGTCGGCTTGCGCCCACAGGACGTCGGCGAGAGGCGCGCCGCGCTCGATGCCGGTGCACAAGGCGTCGACGAAGCGCACGATCCCGTAGTCGGGCAGACGGTTCTTCATCGCTTCAAGCGCGTCCAGCACCGGGGCCCCGGCTCGCACGTCGGCGACCACGCGATCCAGCTCCTCGCCTATGCCACCGCGCAGGATGCCGGCCACCCGTGCGAACGCCGCGGGAACGGCCTCACCGGCCATGATCGCGAGGGTCACGAGGTCGAGTGCGACCGGCAACTGCTCCGACAGCTCGCGCCGCCGCGCCGCCACCTCCTGCGACAGCCACCAATCCCGCGCGAGGACGCCCGACGCGAAGGCGCTCAGCGCCAGCATCGGTACGCCCCGCGCATCGAGCGGAGCGCCGAGCGAAGCTGCGATGAGGACCAACCCCGTGGCGCCTGCAGCCGCGGCCGCACCCCAGGTCAGCTGCTCGAGGCGGAATTCCCCGACGCTCATGTCGTAGCCGGCCGCGCTCAACCGCTCCTCCGGTCCGCTCACCGCGCGCGGCCATTTCGTCTCGAGGAAGCGGGCGAGGGGCGAAGAGGCGCGGCGCGGCGGCATGAGGCCGCTGCCGCGCCCGGCGAGACCGCCGAGATACGGATCCACCCGCGCCGCCAGGACGCGTTTCCGCAGAGGCGGTAGGCCCGAGACGAACAGAGCGGCGCCCGCGGTCGCGGCGACGACGATCACCAGCTCGATCATGGGAGCCTCTTCTCTTCCGGCAGCCTCGCGGCGCGCAGCATGAGCCGGTAACCCACCGCAGTTGCGAGAGCGCCGCCGGCGATGACCGCGACGCCGGCGCTCGAGTTGTAGGCGGCCGCCGCCTCGGGACGCGTAGACATCAGCAAAAGGACCACCCACGGCGCCGCAGCCGCCATGCGAGCCGCGACCACCGTCCAGGACCAGCGGGCCTCTATCTCCTTCGCGACGCGCAGATCCTCTCGCACGAAGTCGCCCGTCGCCCGAAGCACCCGCACGAGATCGGTCCCGCCGACCTCGTGCGCCAGGGCGAGAGCCGCGGCCACGCGATCGGCCACCGGGTCTCGCAACTCGTCTCGCAGCCGCGCCAGCCCGACCGTGAACGACCCCGCCGCCCGGTAGGAGGAGGCGAACGCGCGGAATCCGGCCCGAAGCTCAGCGGGTGCGCGTTCCGCGAGCGAAGCAGTCGCTTCCGGCAGGGAAACACCGGCCCGTACCGCCGCGATCAGCATCGCTATCACGTCCGGCCAGGCTTCACGATGCCGTCGCCGGCGACGACGCGCTCTGCCCCGCACCCAACCGAAAGGAAGCGACGCCGCGGCGACGGAGATCGCCCCGCCGACGACCAACGACGAGCTGATGCCGGTGACGATGACGAAGGTCACGAACCAGAGGGCGAGGCTCGACGCTATGAGAGCGCGCCCAGACGCTCGGATACCTCCGTCCCGCGCGAGGTCGTCGACGCGTCGTGTGAGACCGCCCCTCTCGGGCGCGGGCGGCCGAGTCAATCCGGAGTAGAGGAGCCCGAGGCCGGCGATGCCCATCAGCGCGATGAAGTAGCTCACCGGGGTATCCGTCTGAGGTCTAGCCCGGCGGCCTCGAACCGGTCGCGACGCGGCGGTTCGTGGCCGGTCCAGACGAAGGAGCCGTCGATCCGCTCGAACAAGGACACCGTCTCTACTCGATCTCCCTCGACGCGGCCGGTGAGCCCGAGGATCTGGACGACCGAGCGATGACCGCGCTCGCGCCGGAGGTGGACGACGAGGTCGACACATGCGGCGACCGTCGGCAGCACGAACGCGTGCGTGACGTTCTCCCCGGCGAGGAGAGGCAGCGTCGTCAGCTTCGTCACCGCTTCATGCGCGCTGTTCGCGTGGATAGACGTCATCCCAGGAAGACCCGAGTTCAACGCGACCAGAAGGTCGAGCGCTTCGCGCTGCCGTACCTCCCCCACGATGATGCGGTCGGGGCGCATCCTGAGCGCTTCCACGATGAGCCTTCGCAGGTCGATCTCGCCCTTCCCCTCCAGGTTCGCCTGGCGCGTCTGCATCGAGACGACGTCCGGCAGCTGGATCTGGAGCTCGAACACCTCTTCGCACGTGAGGACGCGCTCACCGGACGGGATCTCCGCCGCCAAGCAGTTCAGCAGGGTCGTCTTCCCGGTCTGGGTTCCTCCGGAGACGACGATGTTCACACCGGCCTTAACCGCGGCCGCGAGGAAGCGTGCCCCCCGCTCGTTCAACGATCCGAGCCGCACCAGCTCCTCGAGCCTGTTGGCGCGCAGCACGAACTTCCGGATGTTGACCGACCAGTGCTTACGCGTGATGTCGGGGATCACGACGTGGAGCCGCGAGCCGTCGAGCAGCATCGCATCGACGAACGGAGACGACAGATCCAGCCGCCGGCCGCTCGTACGCAACATGCGTTCGACCAAATCGCGGATGTCGCCGTCCGTCAGCGCGATGTTCGTCAGCACGTGCTGTCCGGCGCGGGCGCAGAACACGCGGCCCGGGCCGTTGATCCAGATCTCCTCGACGGTCGGGTCGTCCATCAGCGGCTGCAGAGGCCCGTATCCCGCCACCCGGTCAAGGACAGCCTTCCGCAGCGCGGAGCGATCGCCGACGAGAGGGAGCGGTGAGCGCTCGACCCTTTCCTCGTAGTCGCCCAGGACTCGGTCGACGAGGCGCGCGACCGCGGCCGGTTCGTCCCGTGCCGGATCGACTCCGGCGCGCCGTACGAGTTCGCGCACCTCGCGCTCGATGATGTCGACGGGGGCGTCTGTCATGTGCGCCCTCCGAGGCGCGCGAGGAGACCGCGGGTGCGCGGGCGCCCGCCGATCGCGGCCACAAGTGCTCGCATCTGGGTACAGACGTCGGAACCCGGTAGGAGCGCGTGCACCGAGTCGCCCTCGGTCAGTGCGTGACGGAAGTCGTGCGGGCGGTCCGGGATGTAAGCGAGAGGCCGTCTGCCGGTGTGACGTTTCAGCAGCTCGCCCACCTCGCGCTCGGCGCCCGGGCGAACCTTGTTCGCGACGACGGCGATGCGGTCGGGGTCGACGATGTCCTGCAATTCCTCCAGGGACCACAGGAACGTCTTGATCCCGTTGGCGTCCCCCCGGCAGACGGCGACGACGTGATCGGCGGCGGAGAGCGTCTCGAGGGTCATGCGGTTCCGGCCCGGCCCCGATCCCGTGGGGAAAGGCTCCTCCCTCTCGAGCGAGAACCCGACGTCACAGACGACGTTTCGGAAGGCGTCCAGGCACACCTCGAGCACGTTCCGCCACGCGAACTCGCCGACCTCGACCCAGAGCTGCGGCCGCGGCAGCCCCGGGAGGACGACCGGCCCGCGCCCGGCGCGCCGCAACGAGAGCGCCAGCTGAGCCGAGTCGAGGTCGCGGCGCGCCGCGAGGCGCGCCGCCCACAGCACCCCCGGCACCTCCTCGACGATCCCCAGGGTCTGGAGAACGTCCCCGCCGTACGGGTCTGCGTCGACGAGAAGGGTGGACGGTTCGTCCGCGGCCAACGCCGCGGCGAGCTCGATCGCCAGAGAGGTACGGCCGGGCGCGCCCTTCGGCCCCCAGACGGCGATGAGACGTCCGGTGGGAACCGGAGCCGGCGAGACGGGCAGCGGCGCCGGGATCGCGTCGCCGCGCTCGCAGCGATCGACGACCTCCGCCACCGACGCATCGGCCGGCAGCAGAGTGGCGCCGAGTGACGCCAGATGGTCCGCCTCGAGCGGGTCGCTCACAACGCCGACGAGGCGAACGCCGGCGCGCCCGATCTCGTCCGCAGCCTGCGCGTCCAACCAGGCGGGCGCCCCCACCGCGACCACCGCATCGATCCCACCGCCCCGGAGCGCTCCCATCAGCTCGATCCGGTCCATGCAGCGAAGCAGGAGGTCGGCGCCGGCAGCCGCGAGCCGCGGAGCGAGATCGGCCTCCCGCTCCGGGTCCCCCGGGACGGTTACGAGGCGAAGCGCCGTCACCGCAGGTCCTCCGCGCAGATGCGGCCGGGCGGCGGCTCGGCCACACGCCCCTGATG
>DATLFS010000062.1:0-6223 GCA_035540935.1 Actinomycetota bacterium | reverse complement strand
CCGCGCGCTGCGTCGCCCCGGCGAACAGCAACACTTTCATCCAGGGGCCGACCCCGACCGCTCCCCCCACTCCGACGCCGACGCCGACGGCCAGCCCGACCGGCACGCCCACGGGCACGCCGGCGCCTCCGCCCACCTGTGAGGCGGTCGTGACCAACCCGAACGCGGCGAACTTCAGCCCGGTGTGCCTCGCGAAGGCCCCGCTGTGGAACGCCCGCGGCTACGCCCGGGCCGCGAACGTCCTCACCTTCGAAGAGATCGAGGCGGAGGCGGTCGCGCGCTGCACGGCCGACGGCCAGGCGGTCGTCGCCACCGCGGCCGACTACGACCTCACCGCCAACGTGGGGCCGGACGTGGTCACACGGCCGAACCAGCCGCTCGACCCGGCGCAGCTCGGTCTCGTGCGCGTCTCCGCCGTCACTTTCTGGGAGACCAACTGGGACCCGATCAACATGACGACGACCGACGGCTCCGACACCGTGTGGGTGAACGGCATGCACATCGTGACCTCGACCGGACGCGACATCATCGTGTCCCGCGCCGAGGCCAAGGTGGAGTGCCCGGGCGAGGAGCCCACCGAGACCGTCACGCCCACCGACACCGAGACGCCGGAGATCCCGGCGGCCTGCCGCCCGACGCCGGGCAACGAGCCGAGCGGCGAGATCATCCTCGGGACGAACGGTCCCGACGCGATCGCCGGCACGCCGCGCGACGACATCATCTGCGCTCTCGACGGTGACGACCTCGTGGATGCTCTCGACGGTGACGACCTCGTCATCCTCGGACGAGGGGACGACGAAGCCGAAGGAGGCGGAGGCAAGGACACGATCCACGGCGATGAGGGCAACGACAGCATGAGCGGCGGCCTGTTCCACGACCTCCTCATCGGCGGCGCCGGCGACGACCAGATGAAGGGCAACCGCGGTATCGACACGCTGCGCGGCAACAAGGGCGCCGACACGCTGCAGGGTGGCGCCGCCGACGACGTCCTCCGCGGTGGCAGCGGCAACGACTCGCTAAGGGGCTACAACGGCGACGACCTGTTGAACGGCGATAAGGGCGTCGACCAATGCATCCCCGGCCGCGGCCGCGACATCATGAGGAACTGCGAGCGAGTACGACAACCTCGCTAGAGTCAGAGCGACATGTGAAGAGGCGCCGCATCCGCGGCGCCTCTTCCGCGTCTAGAGAGGGCTGCCGTCGGCGCGGCGATCGAGGCGGAGGAGGTCGAGGTGCGACTCGCGCGCCACGATCTCGATCGCGTCTCCGCCCTCGACCATGACCACGGCGGGACGCGGGACGCGGTTGTAGTTGGAAGCCATCGCGTACGTGTACGCGCCGGTGGCCGGGACCGCGAGCAGATCTCCGGGCGCGACATCCGAGGGGAGGCGCACGTCCCTCGTCACGACGTCGCCCGACTCGCAGTGCTTGCCCGCGATCGTCACCCTCGCGGTTGCCGGTGCGCCGGCCCGCTCCGCGAGGAGAGCCTCGTACCTCGCCCCGTAGAGCGCGTGCCGCGGGTTGTCGCTCATGCCACCATCGACCGCGACGTAGGTCCTGACGCCCGGGATCCTCTTCACCGTTCCGACGCGGTAGATCGTGACCCCGGAGGGGCCGGCGATAGCCCGGCCGGGCTCTACGAGCAGCCGCGGAACCCGAAGTCCTCGCTCGGCGAACTCGCGTTCCACCGCATCCCGCAGGCTCTTCACGACGCGGGCGGGATCCGGGGTGACCTCGTCCCGCGTGTGGGCGATCCCTATGCCGCCGCCGAGGTTCAACTCTCGCGCCTCGAAACCGAGCTCGGCATGCGCCGCGACGAGGAACGTGGCCAGGCGCGCGACGGCGAGGTCGAATGCGGTGAGCTCGAAGATCTGCGACCCGATGTGCGCATGCACGCCGGAGACGCGGTCGCCGGCGAGATCGAGGGCATGCCGCAGCGCCTCCAGGGCGATGCCGTCGGCAAGCGTGAACCCGAACTTCGAGTCCTCCTGTCCGGTTTGGACGTATTCGTGCGTGTGCGCCTCGACGCCGGGGGTGATCCTCACCAGGAGATCGGAGCCGACCCCGATGGAACGGAGGCGCTCGATCTCGTCGAACGAATCGACGACGATGCGTCCGACGCCGGTGTCCTTCGCCGCCCGCAGCTCCTCCTCGGACTTGTTGTTCCCGTGGAAGATGATCCGACCGGCGGGAAAGGAGGCAGCGAGCGCCGTCGCCAGCTCTCCGCCCGTGCAGACGTCGAGGCCGAGCCCGAGGTCATCGAGCAGCTCCGCGACGGCCACGCACAGGAATGACTTGCCCGCGTAGAAGACCTGCTCCGCGTCGACCTCGGCGGCGAAGGCGCGGGCCCGCGCCTCGAAAGTGACGCGGTCGAAGACGATCAGCGGCGTCCCGTAGCGATCCGCGAGGTCGGCGGCATCTACGCCGCCGATAGACAGACGGCCGGATCTGATCTGCGCGGTGTCGGGCAGGACCTCGTTCACGCGGGGCAGCGTAGCCCTATGGGATCGCCGAGAGAGACGCCTCGAAGACGAACGCACAGCGCCCGCCGATCTCCACCCGGCCGCTCCCGGCGCGCACGTGCAGGAGCGAGCGTCGGCCGATCTCCACGCCCTGCGTCACGTTCAGATCTATCGAGCCGATCCTCCGATCCAGGTAGAGGCCGAGCGCGGCCGCCGCCGACCCCGTAGCCGGGTCCTCGAGGATCCCCACCTCGGGGAAGAAGCCGCGCGCTCGGATCCGTCCGGCGCCGGCGGCGGTGAAGCAATAGACGCCCATCCCCGGGAGAGCCGCGACCGCGTCCGGCAGCGGAGCGATCCGCCCGAGCGATTCGAGATCGCGCACCGGCACGATGAGCGGCTCCAGCCCCGCGTCCGCCAGAGCGGGACGCAGGTGCCCCGAGCGACCGAGCTCCCGCGCCTCGAGCTCGATCTCGGCCTCACCAATGGCCAGCGCGCCAGCGGCGCGCCGCGCGAAGCACGGATCACGTGCCTGCAGGTCGTCGCCGGCGCGGCCCGACCGGCGGAACCAGATCATCTCGCCATGCGCGACGACCTCCGTCTCGCCCGCGGCCGACCGTTGCGTGGCGTCGTCCTCCGTAAGGATGCCCAAACGGCGGAGGACCCAGGCGGTCCCGATCGTCGGATGGCCTGCGAAAGGAAGCTCGCGAGCCGGCGTGAAGATGCGGACGTCGTACGAGTCGCTCGTGCGCCCGGTGACGAACGCGGTCTCCGAGAGGTTCATCTCGCGCGCGATCGCCTGCATCTGCACTTTCGCCAGCCCATCGGCCTCCGGAAAGACGGCGAGGGGATTCCCCTCGTAGGCCTTGCCGGCGAACACGTCGACCTGGAAGAACCGCACGGCTACATGCGCTCCGGCGCGGAGACGCCGAGGAGCCCGAGGCCGTCGGCGACGACGGCACGGGTGGCGATGCAGAGGGCGAGCCGGCCGGCGGTCACACCCTCGTCCTCTCCGACCACGCGGCAATCGCGATAGAACGCGCTGAACGTGGCGGCCAACTCTTCGACGTAGCGCGCGATGCGGTGCGGCGCTCGCATCGCGGCCGCTTCCGGAAGGACCTCCTCGTACGACGCCAGCTTCCGCATGAGCGCGTCCTCACTCGGGTGAACGAGTGCGTCGAGGCTCACATCCCCGACGTCGGGGATGTCGACCCCTTGCTCTCCGGCGCGCCGCAGGATCGAGCAGATGCGTGCGTGCGCGTACTGGACGTAATAGACCGGGTTCTCCGGCGCCTGCTCCTTGGCGAGCTCGATGTCGAACTCGAGCGGCGCGTCGAGCGACCTCATCAGGAAGATGTAGCGCGCCGCGTCCTTGCCGACCTCCTCGACGAGCTCGTCGAGCGGGACGACCTGGCCCGCCCGCTTCGACGCCTTCACGGTTTCGCCGCCCCGCTGCAGGGTCACCAGCTGGACCAGCCGGATCTCGACGCGCGCACGGCCGAAGCCGAGCGCGTCGGCGAGAGCATGCATCCGGGCGATCGTGCCGTGGTGATCCATGCCCAGCACGTACACGAGATGGTCGAAGCCGCGCCCGAACTTGTCTCGCATGTAGGCGGCGTCGGCTGCCAGGTACGTCGGCTCGCCGTCGGATCGCACGAGCACGCGGTCCTTGTCGTCGCCGAACTCGCTCGATCTGAACCAGACCGCGCCCTCGCGCTCCTCGACCAGCCCAGACGCCCCCAAGCGCTGCAGAGCCTCTTCGACCGCTCCGCTATCGTGCAGCGACCGCTCCGAGAACCAGGTGTCGAAGCGCGTCCCGAAGCGATCGAGCGTCCCGCGCATCTGGTCCATCATGCGCGCGAGAGCCAGATCGCGCAGTGCCGCGACACGCTCACCACCCTCAACGCCGGTCAGTCGGTCCCCCACCTCGGCGGCGATCTCGACCGCGAGATCGCGCACGTACTCGCCGCGGTAGCCCTCCTCGGGAATCTCCGCCTCGAGGCCGAAGTGCTGGAGGTAGCGCGCTTCGACCGACCGCGTGAAGAGCGTCATCTGGCGGCCGGCGTCGTTGACGTAGTACTCGCGGCCGACGCGGTGTCCGGTCGCCTCGAGCAGGCTCGCGACCGCGTCGCCGTAGGCCGCGTGCCTCCCCGAGACCACGTTGATCGGCCCGGTCGGGTTGGCCGAGACGAACTCGACATTCACGACCCTCCCGGCGCCGGCATCGCTGCGGCCGAAGCCGGACGAAGGATCGGCGGCGCGCCGAACCACGTCGTGCAGCCAGGCGGGAGCAAGGCGGAAGTTGATGAAGCCGGGACCGGCCACGTCCACGCCGGCGACCATGTCGGATGCGGGCAGATGATCCACCAGCTCGTTCGCGAAGTCTCGGGGAGAATGCCCCTTCCCCGCGATCGACAGCGCGACGTTGGTCGACCAGTCACCGTGCTCGCGCCGCTTGGGGCGCTCGAGCTGCACCGCAGGAAGGCTCTCGAACGCGGTCGTTCCATCGCGGCGCATCGATTCCAGCGCGTCCGTGACGAGGGAGGCGAGATGGTCGGTGATCCCCGCCATGCGATCAGGCGGTGAGACGCTCGACGATCTCGAGCAACTCTGAGGGATCGAAGGGCTTCGTCAGATACTCCGCGACGCCGTAGCGGCGACCCTTCTCGACATCGGATTGCTGCGCCTTCGCCGACAGGAAAATGACCGGAACGTCCCGCGTCGCGTCTTGCGCCTTGATCGCCTCGCACGCCTCGTAACCGTCCATGCGCGGCATCATGATGTCGAGGATGACGAGGTCGGGAGGATTCTGCGTCGCGAGATCCACGGCTTCCGCGCCGTGGCGCGCGGCGATCACGTCATACCCCTCGAGCTCGAGGTTGACCTCGAGGAGGCGCAGGATCACGGGATCATCGTCGCAGACGAGGATGCGCTTGGAGGGAGCCAATGTGCGGACGATGGTATCCGTACGGCGCGCCGGCCAGGTCGTCATCCGCGGCGGTCTCGGAGCGGTGACGATGCTCTAGGCTAGCCGGCGCGCCCCCGTAGCTCAGGGGATAGAGCACGCGCCTCCGGAGCGCGGTGCGCAGGTTCGAATCCTGCCGGGGGCACGAACAAAAGGGGAGCGCGCGGCCCATCAGGGTCCGTCAGCTCGGGAACCAACGTCACCCTGATGGTCAGCTCGCGCTTAGTCGGGTCGTAACTCGCCTCGAAGTTAAGTGCCGTCAGCAAGACGCGGAACTCCTGATCGCTTAGCAGCTGCCAGTCCACGTCCAGGAGCGGCAGAGCAGCCACGAGGGCCTCGGCCGACTCCGGGTCCGGGACCTGCCTCGACTCGCACTCTGCGGCCTCCAACTGAGGCTGCTTCTTGCCTCTGAGCCTCGCCAACTCATCCATGCGCGCCCGGATATCGGTCGCGATCTCGCTGCCCGGCTCCTCGGCCTCCAGGTTCGTGACGAGCCGCTTGATCCTCGTCTGCAGGCCCGCTATCTCGCTGCGCAGACGCTCGACCTCGGCTTGGACCTTGTCGGCCTCGGGAGCCGTGGTCGCCAGCGCTTCCCTAAGCGCGTCCACGCGCTCAGGCCCGAACACATGCGTGCTCAGGAACTCGACGACCTTCTCCCCTGCCCTGTCCTCCCGCAGATAGACGGTGCGAGGGTGCTCCTCTGGAACCAACGACGCTTGCCGGCGATTCAGCTCGCACGTGTAGTACACGCCGTCTCTGCCCCGGCGAACGTTGCCGTGCATCCGCAGACCGCATATCC
>DATLFS010000061.1:0-8651 GCA_035540935.1 Actinomycetota bacterium | reverse complement strand
GTCGCGCAACTCGTACGACACGACGCGGCCCCCGTCTCCCACCGCGCGCGCCAAGGCCAACGTCAAAGCCCCCGACCCGGTGCCGGCTTCGACGATGGTCGCTCCCGGGAAGATGTCGGCGAACACGAGGATCAGCGCGGTGTCCTTCGGGTACACGACCTGCGCGCCGCGCTTCATCTTGAGCTGGTAGTCGGCCAGAGTGGGCCGGAACGCCGTCAGGCGCGATCCCCCGGACGACTTCACCGTGACCCCCTCCGGCCGCCCGATGAGATCGTCGTGCGGCACCGCGCCGAGGTGCGAGTGGAACGATCCTCCCGTCGTGAGGACGATGAGATAGCGGCGATCCCGTGCGTCTATCAGGAGCACGCGGTCCCCCGCGGAGAGCGGCCGGCTCACGGGGCGCGCCTCGACCGGCGCGGCCGAACCGGAGCGTCTCGCCTGCGCTCCGCCAGATCCTTCGTTCTGCAGAACGAGCACACCGCCGCCTCCGGTCCCCAGCGCACCGTGGGCGCGCCGCAGCGCGAGCAGGCCACGACGGGCGCGTCGGCGTCCTCCGCTGCGAAGTTGCCGGCGGCTTTCTTGAAGAAGCCGAAGAGGAACTGCTGCTTGGTCCCGGGCGACGCCTCTTCGAGCAGCGCCATCGCTTCCTTGTAACGGTGCTGCGTGTTCCCCTCCACCATCGGGCACTCTTCGACCACGTAATCGATCCCGCGCAAGACGGCGTATGCCGCGGTCTCCCGCTCCGCGACGCGGACGAGAGGTTTCACCTTTCGTACGAGAGCCGTCCGGGACTCGACCACCCGCTCCTCGAGCACCGGCGACTGCCGCCCGAGCATGTCGGTGTTCCAGTGCAGGACGTTCCCGAAGAGCGTCGCGACCTCGTCGTCGAGGTTGTGACCGGTCACCAGCACCGAGAACCCCTCCTCGAGTGCCGCTCGGTTGAACTCGTACCGCTTGTTCAGCCCGCATCCCGAGCAAGGAACCCGCCCCGTCAGCCGCGCCAGCTCCGGCACCGTGTAGCCATGCTCTTCGTCGAGCGAGCGCACGATCAACTTCCCTTCGATCCGCGCCGCGAACGCCTCGGCCGCGGTGCGGGAGCGCGCCGAGTACCCGCCGATCCCGAGGTCGAGGTAGAAGCCGGTCACGTCGTATCCGAGCGATACCAGGATGTCCCACAGAGCGAGGGAGTCCTTGCCGCCCGAGATCGCGACCAGCAGACGGTCGTCGGTGGTGAACATCCGGAACTCTTTGATCGTGCGCGCCACCTGGCCGTGAACGTGGTCGACGAAGTGCGGTCCGCAGAAGGCGGCGTTATGCCGCCGGACGTCGACGGCCGCATGCTCGCGGCATACCTTGCACTTCATCGCTCACCCCCCGACAGCACGGGCCGCACCTCGATCTCGTCGGCGTCCGCCAGCACCTCGTCCCGCGTGAGAAGCGTGCCGCCGCGGATCACCAGCACCGCCTCCGGCACGACCTCCAGACGGCGCAGCATGTCCGCCACGGAACAGGGGCCGTCGACGTCTACGACCCGGTCCGGGTTGCGCAGCTTCACCTTCACGGTTCCAGAGTAGCCCCGGCGCGCGGGGAAGCGGGGGCGTCAGGCTGCTTCGGAGGGCGCTTCGACCGCCTGGATCTCGACCTCGCCGCCCTTGACGCGATCGAGCGCCAGGACCAGGAGGTAATCGCCCGGGGTGAGGGCGAACGACTCCGACACGTCGTCGGTGAAGGCGCTGTACGACTGGAGCCCCCAGATGCGGATCCGTCGCTCGGGCCCCTCGTAGAGGACCTCGCGCGAGGAGGGGTCGACGATGTACCAGGACTCGGTGTAGTAGCCCGCAGGCGCGTTCCACGCGCGGTCGACGCGGAACGGGAGGGACCGCCCGCCGCGTACGGGGAGCCCGGTCTCTCCATGGGAGGCGCGGAGCGGACGTATACCGGCGTTCACGACCTTGCGCTGGTGACCGTCGATCTCGGCGACCAGGGACGAGAGCTCCATGCGGCGAGGATAGCAACTACCTCCCGCGCGTCCCCGTCATCCGGCGGCGCGCCGCACGATCTCGTCGTAGACCTCCGGACGGTCCGCGTCGATCACCGGGAACCTCCGCCCCTTCTCCCCCACCCATCGCAGCTCGATGCCGGGGTTGTGAACGTCCGAACCGTCGGGCAGGAAGAGGTGCGGGCTTCCTTTCACCTCACCCCCCCGGGAATGCTGCAGATGTTCGGCGAGAGCGCCGCGAGCGCGGCCGGAATCGAGGGCGGCTTCGAGAGCCGCGACGTCGACGCCGTCGCAGGAGTCGGCAACGTCGGCGATCACGTGCCGCATGGAGACGCACCGGCTGTCGCGGAAGAAGGCGCGCCTGAGCGCAAGGTCGAGCCGGAAGCTCGCCTCGAATCCCTGCTCCTTGGCCGCCTCCACCGCCTCCAGCGCGGGCAGGGTCGTCACGGGGTACTCGTGCGCGGGCGCGTTCCACATCTGCCATCCGGCCTCCGGCGCGGCGCCGCCCAGGACCGCCACTTCCAGATCCAGCGTCATCTTCGGCGTCGGTCGGCCGTTGATCAGCTCGAGGGGGAACGCCCGGACGTCGATCTGGAGATCGCTCTCAAGGCCGGCGTTCTTGCGCGCGCGTTGGAGCCTGTGCATCGCGGCGTGCGACCACGGGCAGCCGATGTCGGCGTAGACGACGATGGTTCCGGACGCGACGAACATCGCGCTCTCGCTACCCACCGTAGGCTCCGCTCATGTGTGTCTTCTGCGACATCGTCGCCGGCCGCGTCCCGGCGCAACTGGTGTACGAGGACGACGACGCACTGGGCTTCCTCGACATCCGGCCGCTGTTCCCGGGCCACACGTTGGTGGTGCCGCGGCGGCATCATGCGACGCTGGACGAGCTGCCGGCCGACCTGGTTGCCCCGCTGTTCGTCGTGGTCCGGCGACTTTCCGTCGCGGTCGAGAGGGGCATGGGGGCGGAGGGGACGTTCGTGGCGATGAACAACCGCGTGAGCCAGAGCGTTCCGCACCTCCACGTGCACGTAGTGCCCCGCCGTCGGAAGGATGGTCTGCGCGGCTTCTTCTGGCCGCGGACGCCGTATCGCGACCAGGCGCACATCGAAGAGACGCGCGCCCGTATCGCCGCGGCGCTGGCGGAGGTGTGATGGAGAGGGTCTCCTTCACGACGACCGACGCGGTGACGCTCGAGGGCGAGGTCGACGTGCCCCCCGGTGCCGACACGGGGCTGGTGATCTGTCACGCACACCCGGGGATGCAGGGAACGATGAGATCGCCCCTCCTCCTCGCCCTCCGAGACGAGGTCGTCGCCCGCGGGATCGCGGTGCTGCGGTTCAACTTCCGCGGTGTCGGCGGCTCGGAGGGAGAGTTCGGCACCGGCATCGCTGAGGTGGCCGACGCCGCCGCGGCCGCCGGGTTTCTCCGCGAACGCGTGGGCGCCGTCGCGATCTGCGGCTGGTCTTTCGGGGGCGCGGTTGCGATCCGGCTGACCGCGGACGACCCGAAGATCGCGTGCTGTGCCGCGATCGCGCCTGCGGTCGAGGAGAAGCCGGGCGCAACCGCAGGCCTCCCGCCGCCCTCGGAGCTATCGGTCCGCGTCCCGCTGCTCGTGATCGTCGGGTCGAACGACAAGCACACGCCGCCGTCGGCATGCCGTCCCTGGGCGGAAGCGGCGGGCGCCCGCTACGTCGAGATCAAGGCGGCGAATCACTTCTTCTGGGCCAAATACGAGCCGGTGGTGGAGGCGGTCGCGGGCTTCGTCGAGGGAACGCTCTCCTAGCTCGCGCCGACCGGCGCGTCCGGAGCCAGGCGGGCGAGGAACTCCGCGCAGCGCACCGCTTCGTCTTCCTCGCCTACGGCCGCGGCGGCGCGCGCGAGGCCGCCGAGCGATCGGAGGAAGCCGCGGTTGCCTTCGTGAGCCCACGGCACGGTTCCCGAGCCCCGCCATCCCGCGGCGCGCAGACGATCGAGGCCGCGGTGATAGCCGACGCGGAAATAGGCATATGCCTCGACCGGCCTCCCGGACGCGAACGCCTCCTCTCCCAGCGCCGCCCATGCCGCCAGGCACGACGGGTAAGCGGCGGCGACCTCCTCGCGGCCGGCTTCCGACGTCGCTGTGTTCAGCCGCTCGAGCGAGCCCTCCGGTTCTTCGATCCGCGTCTCGGGGGGTTCGGTCACAGGGAGTCCGGTCATGTTCGGATGCTACCGGCCTGTCCCTTACCGTGGCGGCATGAAGGACACGGGGTTGTTCGGCCCCCACAGCGTGACGTGGAGGATCCACGCCGATCCCGTCATGCTGATCGGCGGCTTGCGCGCACTGCTCCTGCAGGCTCTGCATCCCGTCGCCATGTCTGCGGTCGCGGAAAACTCCGATTTCCGCCGCGATCCGTGGGGGCGTCTGCGCCGCACCACGGAGTACCTCGTGGCGACGATCTATGGCGACGAGGAGACCGCACGGCGCGCCGCCGCGCGCGTGCGCGCCTTGCACCGGCGCGTGGGCGGCGTCGACCCGACGACCGGTCGTGGGTATCGTGCGGACGATCCTGATCTCCTTCTGTGGGTCCATGCCGTAGAGGTGCAGTCTTTCCTCACGGCGTACCGCCACTACGCCCACCGCATCTCGCAGGCGGACGCCGACCGTTACGTGTCGGAGATGGTCGTCGCAGCGGAACTCGTGGGCCTGCACCGAGAAGACGTCCCGGCGACATGGGACGACCTCGAGTCGTGCATCGAGACGTACCGCGACCGGCTTTTGCCTACGCCCGCGGCGCGCGAGGGCCTTCGGCTCGTGCTGGCCCCGCCGATGCCGCTGCCGGCGCGACCCCTGTGGGGCGTCCCCGTGACGGCCGCCATAGCCGTTCTGCCCGCGTTCGCACGACGCGCCTACGGCTTGCCGTGGATCCCGGCCGCCAACCCCGCCGTGCGCGCGGCAGTCACTCCGCTCTTCCGGTTGCTGAACGTCGCGGTCCCGCCTCCTCCGCCTGTGCGCGCCGCGCTCCGAAGCGCATGATGGTCCGTCCGTCCCGTGGAGGTGATGGTTCATGAAAGCACTGGCGCTGAACTGCACGCTCAAGCGGTCGCCCGAGGTGTCGAACACGGGAGCTCTGCTCGAGAAGGTGTGCCGTCTGTACGAGGACCTGAACGTCGAGACCGAGGTCGTGCGGGTGATCGACCACCCCGTGCGCTTCGGGGTCACGTCGGACGAAGGCGAGGGCGACGGCTGGCCGCAGATCCTCACGAAGATCAAGGCCTGCGACATCCTCGTCGTCGGCACGCCGATCTGGTTCGGCGTGAGGGGCTCGGTCGCGCAGATGGTGATCGAACGGCTCGACGGCACCTACCTCGAGGCCGACCCGGAGACGGGCAGGTTCCCCCTCTACGGCAAGGTGGCGGCGGTGGTCGTGACGGGGAACGAGGACGGTGCGCACGACGCTGCGGCTACGACGCTCTTCAACCTCTCCCACCTCGGCTGCACGATCCCACCGAACGCAGACTGCTACTGGGTCGGAGACGCGGGACCGGGCCCCTCTTACATCGAAGCCGGCGGCGCCGAGCACCTCTACACCAACAAGACGGCGCGCTATCTCGTCCACAACACGGTGTTCTTCGCGCGCCTGTTGGCTGCGAACCCGATCCCCACCAACCTCAAACGGCTGATCGAAGAGGCGAAGTCCGTCAGCCGCTGACCCCGGCGGCGCGCGCGTCGGCCGCGGCTGTCACTCGCCGGATGTAGCGGATCAGCAGGATGCCGGCGACGACCGACAGGGCGTCGGATACGACCAGCCATCCCGCGGCCGTCTGCAACATCGTCGCCGTGGCGTCGTCGAGGAGGACGCTGGAGGCCGCGTTGCCGATCAGACGACCTGCGAGGAACGTCGCCCACCAGAGGTGGACGTAGAGCGGTACGGAGGCGCCCGTCGCCGCTTCCCATATCTCGTCCGCCATCTGCTTCGGCCGGACGAGGTTCAGGAGCGGCACGAACCACGCCCCGACCGCCCATCCGGTGGCGCGCCGGCGAGTTCGTCCGAGGGCCGGAAGGTTCGCGTAGGCGTGGTGGAACCACCGCAAGAACGCCGCCGCGGCCGCGAGGAGCAGGCCGAGCTGGAAGGCGATGATGTTCGCTTGTCGCATGTCGTTCACGGCGATCTCGCGCGCCGTCGCCGCACCGCGGATCACCCGCGCGACCAGCAGGTACTGCTGGAAACCCGAGAGGGCCGCCACCGCGTCGAAGAAGACGGCGGCCGCGATGAAGATCGTCGCGGCGCGCGCATAGCGCCCGAGGGGGACGTAAGGCGGCCGCGTCTGCGTCGACGGCCGCTGACCGGGGCCGACCTCCGACGGCATCCACGCGCCCGCCACGGGGTCCCAGCGCAGCCACCCCTCATCGGCGCGCCGCCACCACACTCCCTCGTGCTCGACCGGCTCGTCCATCGTCTCAACTTTCGCACGATGCTCCGGACGAACGGCGCTAACGGTTCTGCGGTGGACGTTGTGCTGCAAGCGCCCGACAGGACGCCCTCGCGCTTGCAGACTCCGCGGGGGCCTTCAACAAGATCTCTTCCCCTCGCGGCGGAGCTAAGGAGCCGCCGACCCTCAAATCAGCTAGGGAGGACAGGCCTGGCTCCGTGAGATACGGCTAGAGCTTTCGGACTACATCGCCGCAACACAACGTGACATCGGTCTAGCAGAATGGGAGAAGAACTGGCGCGGATTCTGCGTACGCCCCACCGCTGCCGGTTACGACAGCTTTAAAGAGCCCCGACGACCAAGGTTGACAAAGCGACGCGGTCGCGGTGATTGGAGGAGTAGCACATATGACGTCTCGGCTACAGGAGACGGATCTTGAATTGCTTCCGATCCCGATCCAGTCGGCGACATCGAGCCGGAAGTAAGCAATAGTGACTGTCCCGCTCGCCGAGGAAGCGCCGGGACATCCCACCTGCCCCGTCGCCGACACTGTAGTGCCCCCTGAGATGGGCGGCTGGAGAATGACCGCGATGCAGTGTTCAAGCTCGGAGTCAACTTCGATGGCGTCAGCGACTGACGGAACTCCCAGGAGTGCCCACAAAGCTCCGATTACTACGAGCGAAGTCGTAGATTTCATCCTCTGTCTCCTCTGATCTCCCCACCCTCAGACGGAACATAGCGTAACTGCATAGAGACGCACAGGCAAGGAACGAGATAAGGACGACCCACCAGGGGCAAGAAGAAGAAGAAGAAGTAGGGGCGGAGCTAGCCGGCCGGCCGCCGGCGGCGGTGCGCGGCCGCGCCCGATCCCGAAGGGTGGACCGGGTCCTCCGGCGCGAGGCCCGACGTCCAGCCGTATCTGACGGCGGCGGGGTCGAGCGGGCGCAGCCGTTCGTTCCGCGGGTTGTACGACCACCTCATCGCAGGAGTGCGGCTCTTGCCCGGGGGCCGGAAGCACACGATCCACTCGTCGGGGTCGTCCTCAGCACGGATCGCGTCCCAGGAGGCGTCGAAGACGTCGTCCTCGATATGCCCCGGCAGCCGGCGCCGCACCGACTCCCCCAGCGGGAGCCCTGAGGGGCCGAGGCGCGACCGGACCATCACGGCGCGCCGCGCTCGCTCGGCCATCCCGGCACGCTCCCAGGTGATCGGCACCGCGAAGCGCTCCACCCAGGCGCGCGGCACCCCGCCCGGCGCGCCACCTCGGCCACGCTCACGCCGCGCCGAAGCAGCGCCTGGATCTCTCGGGGGGACAGCTCACTGGTGCCGTCGGTCTGCGCCGGGAGCCGCGCCCTCGCATCCTCCAGCCGCGCGACCAGATCGGCGTCGATCCGCACCTCATGGGTCGCGTCTTCCCCGCCTTGAGGCGCGAGGAGGATGCCGAGCCCGTCGTCGGAGAGGCCGACGGGGCGGAGGAGCCGGGGGCGCCGGGGGCGCGAGCTGCCCACGGGAGGGATGCTACGGAAGGAAGCACGGCCGGAGCCGGATTCCGGGAGAAAAACGTGCGGCGGGGGGGACTCGAACCCCCATGCCCTTACGGGCACTGCCCCCTCAAGACAGCGTGTCTACCTATTCCACCACCGCCGCAGAGCGGTACCTCCGGGGAGAGCCACCGGCCGGAAGAGGCCGGGGCGGGGCAGATTATAGCCGCCCCGCCTTCCGCCACCGGGCGAGGTTCCACAACGGCCCGTCGAGGGTGGGGTTCGGGATCGCCCCGGTCATTCCCCGCCGCCACAGCAGCGCGCTGGCCACGCGGAAGAGGCGCACGTGGCCGGGCGGGCGCGGCGCGCCCGGAGCAGCGACCGTGCGCGTGAGCTCCACCGCACCCGGCGGCACCGGATCTCCGGCGGCGATCACGACGGCTTCGGCCGCGACGCCGTGCCTCGTCAGGTCGCGCTGAACGGCGCGGGCGATGAAGACCAAGAGCTCGTCGGTCGTGGGAGCGGCCAGGAGAACCGCGCTCGGTGGATGCGCCTCTCCGCGCGGGCGACGGGCGGGCTCTCCGCCATCCCGCACGAGACCCTCCGCGATCCGGCGAGACGCGGCGCGCCCCGCGAGCCATCGGACCTCGGCGGGGGCGAGGGCGGCCGCGGACGCATCGAGGTCGATCGACTCCCACCCGGCCGCCGCCGCGACCTCGAGGCCGGCATGAGCCGCCCTGTCCTCTAGGTTGACC
>DATLFS010000060.1:0-8436 GCA_035540935.1 Actinomycetota bacterium | reverse complement strand
TCGTAGATGACGGGCACGCGCAGCCCCCGCTCGGTCTCGCGCGGCCTGATGATGTCGGTGGCCAGAAGATCCGGTTCGAGATCACCGTCGGCGTCGACGTAGGACTGCACGTAGACGGTCTCGCGGACCGCGTCCTCGTAGGAGAAGACCGGCTGCGTCACCCCGCGCGCTATCTGGATCGCCGGGCGCGGCGCGGCCTCGACCGGCGCGAGCCCGAGCGATGCGGCGACGAGAGCGGCGACGACGACGTTGCGCATCCCGCCTGACTTTCGCCGCTCGAGGGGGAACCCCTGTCGGACGCGGAAGAAGCGACCCGAAGGCCGCTTCTTCCGTGACGGAGCCGGGGGAAAGGGACTCCCGGACCCGATCCTCTTACGACTGTTCCGTCGAGTCGTCGGAGGCGGCGGCCACCTTGCGGACCTTCACCTTCTCGACGACGAGCGATCCGTCCTCGGCGGCGTCCGACTTCAGCCGGAGCACCTGGTAACCGGGGACAAGGTCGGCGGTCGTGCCGGTCGTCGGGTTCCCCTTCTTGCCGGGCTTGCCGCGGTGGTCCACCTTGATCTTGGTGTCTTCCGTGACCGTGCCGGTGAACTGCGTTCCGTCCTTCAGGTCTACGGCCAACGCACCGGTGGCGGAGTCGAACGATGCGATCGTGCCGATCGGCTTCTTGCCGCCCTTGTTCGACGGACCCTTCGGCGCCGCGACCGCGCTGGCGCCCAGCGATGCCGCGATCACGGCGGCGCCGAGAGCGGCGGCGATCCTGCGCGTCTTAATCGAGAACATGCACCTCTCCTTACGACTTCTCCGCCCCCTGGACTGGGGCGGGGGGACCCTCACACCATCGACCCCCGCCGGCCGTCGCTTGAATCGGACAGTCGGCGCATCGCGTCAGAATGACCGCACATGCACGTAATCGGGACGGCCGGACACGTCGACCACGGCAAGTCCGCGCTCGTCCACGCGCTCACCGGGATCGACCCCGACCGCTTCGCGGAGGAGAAGCGCCGCGGGCTCACGATCGACCTCGGCTTCGCCTGGTTGACGCTCCCGTCGGGGCGCGAGATCGGGATCGTCGACGTCCCCGGTCACGAGCGGTTCATCAAGAACATGCTTGCCGGCGCGGGAGGCATCTCGGTCGTGCTGTTCGTGGTGAGCGCGCCCGAAGGATGGATGCCACAGTCGGCCGAGCACCTGGCGGCGCTCGAGGTGCTGGGTGTGGAGAGCGGTGTCGTCGCTCTCACGAAGGCCGATCTCGTGGACGAGGCGCGGCTGGGCGCGGTGCGCGCCGAGGTCGAGAGCCGGCTGGCGACCACCGGGTTGCACGGCGCGCCGATGGTGCCGGTGTCGGCGGTGACCGGCGAGGGACTCCACGATCTGGTCGCCGCGCTCGACGGTGTCGTGGACGCGGCGCCCCCGGCGAAGGACGCGGACAGGCCGCGGCTTTGGGTCGACCGCTCCTTCGTCATGCAGGGCGCGGGAACCGTCGTCACCGGCACGCTCGGCGGGGGGTCGTTCGCCGTCGCCGACGAGGTCGACGTGATGCCGGGCGCGCGCCGCGCTCGCATCCGCGGCATCCAGAGCCATAAGCGCTCGGTGGAGCGCGTCGGGCCCGGCGTGCGGACCGCGCTGAACCTCGCCGGGCTCGAGCGCGCGGAGGTGGCGCGCGGCGATGCGGTCGTGCGACGGGGCGCGTGGCGAGTGACGAAGCGGCTCGACGCGCACGTACGGGTGTTGCCGCGCTCGATCTGCGGACACGACTACTCGCTGACTTCGCGGGGCGCGCATCTGCTGTTCGCGGGATCGGCGGAGACGCCCGTGCGCGTCAAGCTGCTCGGGAGCGCGGAGCTCGCGGGTGGCGATGAGGGCTACGCGCAGCTCTACCTGCGCGACCCGTTGCCGCTCGCGCACGGCGACCGCTTCGTCCTGCGCGATGCCGGGCGCGCCGTCACCTTCGGAGGGGGACAGGTGCTCGACCCCGAAGCGGCGCCGGCGAAGTCGTCCGACTCACGGCGCGCGGCGATGCTCGCCGAGATGCGCACCGAGCGGCGCCTCGTCGCGCTCGTTCGTCACGTGGGGATGCTGCGGCGCGCCGAGGCGTTACGGCGCGCCGCAGTGTCTTCGGCGGATGACGTTCCCGCGCTGGGAGACCTGTTCGTCTCGGAGGAGAGGTTGGCGGCGCTGGAACGAGCGGCGCGCCGCGCTCTCGAGACACATCACCGCGACCATCCGCTGGAGCGCGGCGCGCCGCGGGAGGTGGTGCGCGCCGCCACGGAGCTCGACACGGCCGCGTTCGACGCGCTCGTCGAGGGGATGGACGACGTGGTGGCGGACGGCGCGGTGCTGCGACTGTCGAGCCACGGCCCGACCCTGACGCCGGCGCAACAGCAGGCGCGCGACTCGCTGCTCGCGGCGATCGAAGAAGGCGGGTTCGCGCCGCCCCTAGCCAAGGACCTGAACGCCGATCCCGCGCTCGTGCGGATGCTCGTCGAGCGCGGCGAGCTCGTCCGGATCGACGACTTCTATCTGACGGCGGCGAGGGCGGCCGAGCTGCGCGCGAAGGTGCGGAGCCTGATCGAGACCCACGGCCCGGTCACGGTGGCGCAGGTGCGCGACGCGCTGGGCACGACCCGGAAGTACGCGGTGCCGATCTGCGAATGGCTCGACCGCACCCAAGCCACCCGGCGCAAGGACGACCTCCGCACCCTGGGCCCGAACCCCTAACCCCCTCCTCGCTTTATGCGCGCGGGGTCGCGCTCAGCGCGACCGGCCGCACAGAGAGGGCCGGATCCCGGAGACTTCGCGTGCGAGAGGTCGCGCGGCTCGATCGCCCGCGACCCATCACCCAGAAAGATCCCGAGATCCACGTCTTCATGTGCGGCGCGTCGCGCTCAGCGCGACCACCCGCACAGAAAGGCAGGGCGTGTGCAGCGCGTCGCGCTCAGCGCGACCACCCGCACAGAAAGCGCTTATTCGCCGTGGAGGGGGTCGCCCCGGGAGATCGTGCCGCCGACGAGCGAGTCGTCGGGCAGAGGCCTGGGGCTGCCGGTACGCATCTCCTCGACCAACGAGTCGACGACGCGGCTCAGGTCGCGCGTCTGGGCGTACACCTCCCGCTGGCGCGTCGCGCTCGTGCCCCGCTCGAGGATCGACTCGACCATCTGCAGCTCCTCGAGGCAGCCGAGGCGCTCGGCCGTCGGGCACAGCCTCTCGATGAGGTCGCCGACGGAGCGCCGGAGCGACATCAGGTTGCCCTCCTCGTCGCGGATGATCTCGGCGTCGAGCCCCCAGCGCGCGGCGCGCCATTTGTTCTCGCGGATCGTCCACGCCTGGTGCTGGGGAAGGTCGAGGCCGCTGTTGTAGCGGTCGGCGAGCCAGACGACGAGGCTCTGCGACAAAGCCACCATGGCGCACAGCTCGTCCATCGACGGGATGCCGTCGCAGATGCGCAGCTCGAGCGTGCCGAAGGACGGATGCGGGCGGATGTCCCACCAGACCTCGCGGATGCTGCGGATCGTCCCCGCCCCGATGAGCGTGCGCATGAACCGCTGGAACTGCCCCCAGTTCTCCATGAAGTAGGGGAGCCCCGCGGTCGGAAGGCTTTCGAACACCTTCGAGCGGAGCGACGCGAGCCCGGTGTCGCGGCCCTGCCAGAACGGGCTCGACGACGACAGCGCGAGGAAGTGCGGGATGAACGTCGCGAGCGAATTAGCCACCGCGATCGCTTCCTCGCCCGAACGAAGACCGACGTGGGTGTGGACGCCGAAGATCAGCAGCCGGCGCGCCGTCCACTGGCAGTCTTCGATCAGGCGGTGGTAGCGAGGGTCGGGTGAGACGGTCTGGTCGGCCCACGACGAGAAGGGGTGCGTCCCGGAGCACATGATGCGGTAGCCCTGCCGCTCGGCCACCTCGGTCAGGCGCTCGACCTTCTCCGACAGGTCGCGCCGGACGTGACTCACCGTCGGGCAGACGTCGGTGATCACCTCGACCGTGCACTCGAGAAGCTCGTGCTTGAAGCCGGGCTGCCCGTCGAGCTCGGCGAGGATCTTCGTCGCGGCGGTGTCGGTCGCGAGAGCGCCGGCCTCGTCTACGACCTGGACCTCGATCTCCGCGCCGAGGGTGGGCTGATCCGAGCCGGAGAAGACGATGTTCATGCTGCCCCCCTTGTCGTGAGCCGCGCGATGTTACGGGATAGCCGCCGACCTCACCCGATGACGCCCCGCGGTGTACAAGATGGCGAGAAGGTTCCCGACGACTCCCGCCACAAACACCCCGGGACCGGCCGCTATCGCCAGGACGACCGGGATCAGTCCTCCGAGGACCCACGCCAGCTGAAGGACCGATTCGAACCGGGCGAAGGCCCAGCCTCGCGCGGCCTCGACCGTCTCGCGCTGGACGATCGCGTCGAACGCCACCTTGACCGCCCCGGAGGACATCCCGAACGCCAGCACCAACGCGCCGGCGTTGAAGAGCGAGAACCAGCGGCCGACGAACATGGCGACGATGCCGGAGAGCGCGAGCGAGAACACGAGGATGCCTTCCTCCTTGAGCCTGCGCCGCAGCCGCGCCGCGAGGAGCGCGCCGAAGAGCCCGCCCGTCGCCGCCACACCGACGAGAAGGCCGAGGCCCAGCACGCCTATGTCCTCGCGCCGGAAGGCGAAGGCGAGGTGGAAGACGAGGAATCCGACGAGGAAGCGCATCCCTGCGGTCACGACCAGTCCCTGCCGGATCGAGACCGAGCGGGCCGTCGATCGCGCCTCGATCTGCTCGTCGAGCGCGCGGCGCCCGCGCAGCTTCGGCAAGCCGAGGACGGGAACGAGACCGAGGGCATAGACGCCGGCGCACAGGAGCAGTTCCGTCTGGACGCCCGGCCACTTCAGCAGCGCCGCTCCGGGGAGCCCGACCACCATCCCCGCGAGCGCGCCCGTCTTCGTCAGCGCCGCGTTCGCGCCGACGAGCGTCCGTCCGGGAGGGACGAGCTGCGGCAACACGGCGCCGCGCACGATGAGCGCGGCCCGGCTCAGGATCAGAACGCCGAACGCGATCGGGAACAGGAGCGCCGAGTCGAGGCGGCTCGACAGGAGGAACGCGAGCACGGCACGCCCCGCAGCCGCGGTGATCATCACGATCCGCAGGCGGCCGCGCCCCCGGTCGACGAACCGCGCCAGCAAGGGCGAGACGACGGCGAACGGCGCGACCGTGAGAAGGAGGTAGAGGGCGACCCGGCCGCGCGCCTCGGCCGTCGGCACGGAGAAGAAGAGCGATCCGGCCAGCGCGAGCGCGAGGAGGGCATCACCGGCGGCGCCGGCCGCCTGGTAGGCCATCAGCCTGCCGAACTGAGGCGTCTCGGCGTCGCGCCGGATGCTCCTGACGGCGCGCCGGGCGGCGATGCGCACGAGCGGTTCGTCGTCGGGGCCGGTGCGCCGCGGCCGCCTCGTCGCCATGGGGTTCGAGACTAACGGGCTACCCCTCCCGCGAGGCAGGAACGGACGGCCGCCGGTCGAACCCACGACAGGCGGCCGCGAGTCACGAGCAATCCGGACCTGCGGCCGGGAACGAATACCTCGAAACACCCGAAGACGTCCGGGAAGGGGCACTTCAGATGCGACGCTCAGGCATCTCCGCCGCCGTCGCGGCGGTCGCGGTCCTCGCGAGCCTGCTCACTGCGCCGGCGGCCCCCGCGGCTACTGGCGGCGCGCCGTACGAGCCGAGCGAGCCGGTCACCTACATCGTTCCGACGCGCCACGGCGACCTCTACATGGAAGTGATCCACCCCACGAAGGGCGGCGAGGTCGTCAAGGCGCCGGTCATCCTCACGATGTCCCCCTACTCGGTGCTGGGACGCAACGGCGACGCCGACCGCTGGGTTCCGCGCGGCTACGCGCGTGCCTGGGTGGACGTCGTCGGGACGGGCAACTCGGGCGGGTGCTACGACTACGGCGGCAAGCGCGAGAAGGAGACCGGCTTCGACACGGTCGAATGGATCGCGAAGCAGAAGTGGTCCACCGGCAAGACCGGCATGATCGGCGGCTCCTACAACGGCACCACCGCGACGGCGACGGCCGTCATGCGGCCGCCGCACCTGACAACGATCGTGCCCGAGGCGGCGATCTCGCGGTGGTACGGGTACGCCTACTCGGGCGGCATCCGCTACTCGCTCAACAACGAGTTCCTGGGCCACGAAGGGCCCCGGGCGATCATCGACGAGGGCCTCGACACGCCGCTTCTCTTCGACTTCGGTTTCGCGCTCCCGCCGCCGGTCGACCCCCAGAACGAGAACTGGGCCGAGCGCGTCCAGTCTTCGATCACGCCGTGCGACGAGGTCGAGCACACGATGCGCGGCTACAACCTCGACGAGCCGACGTACGACGAGTTCTGGCTCGAGCGCGACTACGTGAAGGACGCGCCGAAGGTCCGCATCCCCGTGCTCGTGGCGCACAACTGGGGCGACTGGAACGTCAAGCAGGAGCACGCGTGGCATCTCTTCCGCGCGCTCAAGAACTCGAAGCAGCGCGTCCTCTACATGGGCAGCCGCTGGGACCGCCACACGACCCCGGGAGGCGACTACGCCGAGTTCGTGGACAAGTGGATGGACCACCACCTCATGGGCAAGAAGAACGGGATCGACCGCGCCCCCGAGGTCATCTCCCAGACCGCCGACAGCGACGGACCGGGAGCGTGGAAGAAGGGCATGCCCAAGACGCGCAACGTCAGCCTCTACGTGCAGCAATTCACCTTCGTGGGACCAGGCGAGTACGAGTGGAGGGTCTTCCCGATGAAGCCCGGGCTGGGCGGAGACGCGATCGGCTACCCAATGACGGGGGCCAACCTCGAGACGCACGCCAACCACCACGGCGGCGCCAACCACGAGTGGTACTGGCTCGAGGGCGCTCCGCTGCGGCAGGACACGCGCGTGTTCGGCGAGATCAAGATCCAGATCTACTCGAAGGCCGACCGGCGCTGGATAACGATGACGCCGTCGGTGGTCGACTACAACCACGCCTGTCACCAGTACGTCGGGTCGCTCCACGTGCTGAAGCCGGAGTGCGGCACGACGCCGCTCGTGTCGGTCACCAGGGGTTTCCTCGACAGCCGCTACCGCGACTCGCTGGCGAAGCCGAAGGACGTCGAGCCGAACAAGTACTTCCCGATGACGGTCCCGGCGAAGCCGATCGACTACGTCTTCAAGAAGGGCCACTCGATCAGCCTGCAGCTCCAGTCGGAGGCGATCGAGTGGATGATCCCGAAGTTCTATCCCGGAGGCTGCGAGAACCCGACCGAGGGCGACCCGCAGAACTGCGTGCGCGTCCACATCGATTGGGCGAGCGCCAAGACCCGCATGATCGTTCCGATCGTGGGCGCCCCCAAGAACCCTCGCAAGCTCTTTTGCATCCCGGGCGACCAGGCAGCCGTTTGCCGGCATATGAACCACTAGTTAGCTTCTGCCGATAGAGGAAATACTTCGCCGAGGGAGAAACCTCGCGACACAGGCTGCACGAGAGCGAGGGAAGGAGCGGCCATGAGGCACAAGATCCGGCTGATCACGGTCGCCGCCCTGGTGGGGGCGGGCCTGGTGGCCGTCACACCTGCCTCGCCCGCCTTCGCCTGCTCCGGAGGGACCCCCGGCGCCCGGCATGCCACCGAGGTCCTTCGCCTCCATACCTTCGAGATCACGATGCAGAGCGTGAAGCGCTCCTACAAGATCGGCGATGTCGCCCGCATCGGGGTCGAGGTGAAGCGCCCCGCGAAGCACGACCCGCTGGGCCAGGGCATCCCGATCGACCCGCCGCAGCAATACCCGGCCGCCGACATCTCCGTCGGGATCGGGCTGCGGATCGGCGACGTCTTCCTCCACGGCTTCGCCTACACCGACGAGCAGGGGAAGGCGACGATCCAGATCCCCATCCCCAAGTGGGTGCGCCCGGGCCGAGCGATGGCCGTGGCCCAGGCAGCGAAGCGACAGGCGGAATCGCCGTGTCTGTCGGTCGAGGAGTACGGCTGGACGCAGAACCCGAACCTGTTCCGGGTCAACTAGCCCTTATTGCAACTCGTTTTCATTTCCACTAACGTCGCGGCATGCGGCGTTGGACTCTCCTAGCTCTCTCCCTCTCGCTCCTCGCGGCCTGCGGCGGAGGCGCCGCCGCGCCTTCCCGTCCGGTGGTGGCAGCGGCCGTCTTCCCCCTCGGCTGGGCCGCAGAGCGCGTCGGCGGAGACGCGATCGAGGTCGCGACCCTCACCCCGGCGCAGACGGAGCCGCACGACCTCGAGCTCACCCCCGGCCAGGTGCGAGAGGTCGCCGGGGCCGACCTCGTTCTCTACGTGGGGGCGGACTTCCAGCCGGCGGTGGAGGAGCTGGTCTCCGGCCGCGACGAGGCGCTCGACGTGCTGGAGGCGGTCGACCCGCTCGAGGTGGCCGACGAACACGATGATCACGAC
>DATLFS010000059.1:0-3319 GCA_035540935.1 Actinomycetota bacterium | reverse complement strand
CACCGCGCGGTTCGTCGCCTCGCCCTCGGTCTCGGGCGGGCGCGTGAGCGCGTGGTACTTCGGCTCGGTCTTGCCCTCCCGGAGCGCCTGCTCGACGAGCACCGCGATCGAGTCGCCGTGCTCGGCGTGCACCATCACGAGCGCGCCGGTCTCGGAGGCGACCTGCATCGTCCGGAACAGCGTCTCGTCGTCGACCATCAGCGCGCCCTTGTAGGCCATGAACAGCTTGTAGGAGGTGATCCCCTGCTCGGGCAGCGACGCCAGCTCCTCCAGGGAGCCGCCGTCGTGGAGGTCGGTGACGGCGATGTGGAAGCCGTTGTCGATGATCGCCTTCCCCTCGCGCTTCGCATGCCACTGCTCGAGCGACTCGGTGAAGCTCGTGCCCGGCGCCTGGATGCAGAAGTCGACGTGGCAGGTCGTCCCTCCGAACGCGGCGGCCGCGTGGCCGGACTCGAAGTCGTCGGCGGTGATCGTCCCGCCGAAGGGCATGTCGAGGTGCGTGTGCGGGTCGACGGCACCCGGAAGCACGTACTTCCCGGCCGCGTCGATCACGCGGTCGGCGTCGACGTCGAGCGACTGGCCGATGAGGGTGATCCGCTCGCCGTCGACGAACACGTCGCCGACGTAGTCGTCCGCCGCCGTGATGACGCGCCCGCCCTTGATCAGCACCGACATTGACCGCCTCCTCAGTCGTTCCGAACCGTCAGGCGCAGTATCGCCTTTTCGCGCACGCGGGATCGCTGCGGGCGCAGTCCACCCACCGCCGGAACGGCGAGGGCCCCGGCACGACCGCGCTCGTGCCGGGGCCCCTCGGAGCCGTCACACCCCCGCCTGGCGAACGGCGGGGCGATCACGGGGGAACCGGGGTTCCCCCGTGCTGCTACTCGCCGCCCTCGGTCACCTCGACCTCCGGCTTCTCCCAGCCCTCGCCGTTGACGTCGACGCCGTCCTCGCGGAGCTCGTTCACCGCCGCCTCGGCGATGTCCGTGCGGTACGCGTCGTCGCTCGGCTCGTTCTGGACGATCCCGTAGTCGGTCGCGATCTGCTTCGTGATGTTCCAGGACTCCTCGTCCATGATCCCGATCCCCTGCGGGGCGGGCCAGATCAGCGCGTTGATCTCGTTGACCATCCAGCGCTGGTGGCCCTCGCCGAGCGTGGGGCCCGCGTCGAGGACGTACTGGACGCAGTCGTCCGGGTTGTCACGGCAGTAGATCCAGCCGCGGAAGCTCGCCTTGAGGAACCGCCGCGCGATGTCCTGGTTGGCCTCGTCCTGGATCCAGTCCTCGCGGACGAAGATGCCGTCCTCGAGGGCGCCCGTGCCGATCTCCGACATGCGCATCACCACGAGGTCGTCGAGCGTGTACAGCTCGCCGGTCTCGGGGTTCTTCGTCTCGAGCACCTGCGCGAGCTCGTTGTAGGTCATCGCCGCGGCGGCGTCGACCTCGCGGTTGAGGAACAGGTTCATGTCGAACGGCTGGGCGACGATCTCGACGTCGTTCTGCGGGTCGATCCCGTGCTTGTTCAGCGCGGCGAAGAGCTTGTGCTCGTTGCCGCCGAGCCAGACGCCGACCTTCTTGCCCTCGAGGTCCTCGATGCTGTCGATGTCGCTGTCGGCCCACGCGAGCTGCGTCATGCCGGAGCGGGTGAAGACCTGCGCGATGTTCACGATCTGGCCGCCCTGGTCGCGCGTGGCCAGCGTGTTGTCGAGCCAGTTGATCCCGAACTCCGCCTGGCCGCCGAGGACGACCTGCTCGGGGACGATGTCGGGGCCGCCCGGGCGGATGGTGACGTTGAGCCCCTCCTCCTCGTAGTAGCCCTGCTCGAGCGCCGCGTAGTAGCCGGCGAACTGCCCCTGCGTCACCCACTTGAGCTGGAGCGTGACGTTCGCGGTCTCGCGCGGCGCCTCGCCGTCGTCGCCGCCGTCCGTCTGCGCGCCGGTGTCCGCACCCGGTGCGCCCTCCTCGTCGTCGCCGCCGCAGCCCGCGACGACGAACGCCATCGCGACGACGAGCGCCCCGAAGACCAACCACCACCTACGACCCTGCATCCGTGCCCCTTTCGTGTTCGTCCTGCATGCCCTAGTCGACCCGGCCGCGGGCGGACGGGAAGAACCGCATCGTCAACCGCTCGAGAAGCGCGATCGACGCGTAGAAGAGGATCCCGATCACGCTGGCGACCAGGATCGCCGCCCACGCCATCTGGAAGTTGAAGATCCCGGCTGACCTCCTGATCTGGATTCCGAGCGACGCCTGCGATCCTCCGAAGTAGTCGCCGACGATCGCCCCGATCATCGCCAGTACCGTCGCCACCTTCAACCCCGAGAAGAGGAACGGCAGCGAGTTCGGGATCCGGACGCGGCGGAAGATCTGGAGCTCGCCGGCCGCGTAGGACCGCATCAGCTCGATCGACGCGGGGCGCACCGAGGTGAGGCCGCGCAGCGTGTTCACGAGCACCGGGAAGAAGCAGATGACGGCGGCGATCGCCATCTTCGACTCCTTGTTGAGCACCCCGAACCAGTTGTTCGTGATCGGGGCGAAGGCGATGATCGGCACCGCGTTCGCCGCGATCGCGTACGGCATCAGCGCGCGGCCGAGCGGCCGCCAGCGCGCGAGCGCGAGCGCCGCGAGGATCGCGGCGGTGCAGCCGATCACGTAGCCGCCGAGCGCCTCCTGGAAGGTGAACCAGCCGGCCGACCAGAGCGGCCCGCGCTGCTCCCACATCGTCGAGAGGATCTCCGAGAGCGGCGGGAGCAGGAACCGCTGCACCCCGAACGCGCGCACGCCGAGCTCCCAGGCGGCGATGCCGAGCACGAACACGGCGACGGCCGGTGCCCAGTCGCGGATCCGACGGCCGATGCGGCCCTCGAGCAGCCCCGCGGGCAGCGGCAGGACGAGACGCGAGCGCAGCGTGCTCAGAAGCCCTCCTCCGCCGCGATCAGCTCCTCCTCGAGGCCGCCGTCCTCGGTCTCCTCGAAGCCGCCGCCGGTGCGGAGCCGCCGCCGCACCTCGCGCACGAGCTCGGCGAAGCGCGGCTGCTCCCGGGTCTCGACGCCGCGCGGCTGCGGCAGGTCGACGTCGACGATCCCCGCGATCCGGCCGGGCCGCGGCGACATGACGACGACGCGGGTCGAGAGGAAGACGGCCTCGGCGATCGAGTGCGTGACGAAGATCACCGTGCTGCCGCTCGCCTTCCAGATCCGGAGCAGCTCGAGGTTGAGCCGCTCGCGCGTCATCTCGTCGAGCGCGCCGAACGGCTCGTCCATGAGCAGGAGCGGAGGGTGGAAGGCGAGCGCCCGGGCGATCGAGACGCGCTGCTGCAT
>DATLFS010000058.1:0-22438 GCA_035540935.1 Actinomycetota bacterium | reverse complement strand
GCAGAGGCCGATCGCCTCGGGGCGTCGCGTCACGAACCAGTCCGGCCCGCCCTCGACCAGCGCGCCGCCGAGGGACAGCGTCGCGATCTTCCCGCCCGGGCGGCGCCCCTCCTCCAGGACGATCACGTCGATGCCGAGTTGCCGGAGGCGGCGCGCCGCGACGAGGCCGGTGATCCCTCCGCCGACGACGACCGCCGTCATCGCTCGTGCACGAACTCCACGAGCCTCGTGAGCACGCCCGGATCGGTCTCCGGGAGGACGCCGTGACCGAGGTTGAAGATGTGCCCGGTGCCGCCGCCGCGCCGCAGGACGTCGGCGGCACTCTCCCGCACCACCTCCCAGGGGGCGAGGCAGACCGCGGGATCCAGGTTTCCCTGTACCGCCAGCTCGCCGACCCTCCGACGGGCCTGGTCGAGCGGCACGCGCCAGTCGACGCCGACGACGTCGCAGCCCGAACCTGCCATCGCACCGAGCAGCTCGCCGGTCCCGACGCCGAACAGGATGCGCGGCACTCCCAGATCGTCCAGGCCTCTCAGGATGCGCTCGACGGCGGGCAGCACGAACGAGCGGTAGTCGTGAGGCGCCAGCGTCCCCGCCCACGAGTCGAAGAGCTGCACCGCCTGCGCCCCGGCGCGAACCTGAGCGCGCAGATAAACGAGGACCGCGTCGGCGAGGCGGTCCATCAGCTTCGCCCAGATCGCCGGGTCGGAGTGCATGAGGGCCTTGGTCCGCGCCTGCGTCCGGGAAGGGCCGCCCTCGATCAGGTAGGAGGCGAGCGTGAACGGCGCTCCGGCGAAGCCGATGAGCGGAACCTCGAGCTCGCGCCGGAGGATGCGGATCGTCTCGAGCACGAACGGGACCCCCTCGTCGACCTCGAGCGGGCGCAGTCGATCGAGGTCGCGCGGACCGGCGATCGGTTGCTCGACGACGGGTCCCGTTCCCGGACGGATCTCGAGCTCGACCCCCATCGCCTGGAGCGGGATCACGATGTCCGAGAAGAGGATGGCCGCGTCGACTCGGTGCCGGCGGACGGGTTGAAGCGTCACCTCCGCGGCGATCTCAGGAGTGCGGCACATCTCGAGGATCGAATGGCGCTCTCTGAGCGCGCGGTACTCCGGCAGGCTCCGCCCGGCCTGACGCATGAACCACACCGGCGTGACGTCGACCGGCTGCCGGAGACAGGCACGGAGGAACCTGGAGTCGGCGGCCACGGCGGCATCCTACGACCGGCGCCCTCTCCCTCCGGCGGCCGGTTCTGCGAAGATCGCCGGATGACCAGGCTCTTCGGAACCGACGGGGTGCGCGGCGTCGCCAACGTCGACCTGACGCCGGACCTCGCGCTCGCCGTGGGCCGCGCCGCGGCGCAGAGGCTGGCGCCCGAGGGTGGGAGCATCGTCATCGGCCGTGATACGAGGCTCTCGGGCCCGATGCTCGAAGCCGCCCTCATGGCGGGGATCTGCTCGGCGGGCGTCGACGCCCAGGTCGCCGGCATCGTCCCCACGGCGGCCGTCGCGTTCCTCACGGTGGACGAGAAAGCAGATGCCGGTGCGATGGTGTCGGCATCGCACAACCCGGTCCCGGACAACGGCATCAAGTTCTTCTCCGCCGCGGGGAAGAAGGTCGACGCCTCGGTCGAGGACGAGATCGAGGCACTCATGGAGCGGCCTTCGGCTCTGCCGTCCGGCGCCGGGATCGGCACGTCCGAGCAGCTGACGGGGGGTGTGGACCGCTACGTGGACCACCTTCTCGCCGCGCTCGAGACCCCGCTGCGCGGGCTGAGGGTCGTCCTCGATTGCGCCTACGGCGCCGCCTATCACGTCGCGCCTCGGACGTTTCGCGAGGCGGGCACCGATGTCATCGCGATCAATGCCGAGCCGGACGGCGGCCGCATCAACGTCGACTGCGGGTCGACCTCGCTGGCGGGTGTGGCCGACCGCGTGGTGCGCGAGGGCGCCGACCTCGGACTGGCGTTCGACGGCGACGCCGACCGCGTCCTCGCGGTCGACGAGAGGGGCGAGATCGTCGACGGTGATCGCATCCTCGGGCTGGCCGCTCTCGCGTTGAAGGAGCACGCGGCGCTGGAGGGCGACCTGGTGGTGACGACGGTGATGGCGAACCTCGGCTTCCGCCGTGCCCTCGAGGAACGGGGCATCGAGGTTCTCACCGTCCCGGTGGGCGACCGCCACGTGGCGGAGGCGATGGCCGAGCGCGGTGCGACGATCGGCGGCGAGCAGTCCGGCCACATGATCTTCGGCGACCATTCGACCACCGGCGACGGCGTGCTCACGGGCTTGAAGATCGCGGAGGCCGTGGCCGTGTCGGCCGGGCCGCTGTCGGACCTCGCCTTCTTCTACGAGCCCTACCCGCAGGTGATGGTCAACGTGAAGGTGCCGCGGCCGGGAGACCTGAAGACCGCCGTCGAGGTGTGGGACGAGGTCGCCGCGGCGGAGGGGATGCTCGGCCACACCGGTCGGGTCCTCGTGCGCGCGTCCGGGACCGAGCCGCTCGTGCGGGTCATGGTCGAGGCGGAGGACGAAGCGGCGGCGCGCCGTACCGCCGAGGGCCTCGCCTCCGTGGTGGAGCGGGTGCTGGGGCGCTAGCAGACCCGGCGAGGACGGCGGCGGTATCCTTCGGGCGGAAGAGGAAGTGGTTCCGTTCGGATCTAGCGCCAGGGCTCGCCGGGGAGGCGGCGAGTCGACGAGGTAGGGGATCTCGGAAGGGCCTCACGGCCCGACTCGGCGGGTGACCCTCGGCCGGCCACGGTCGTCACGGTGTCGACAAACCCCGGGAGCGATCCCGGCTTACAAACCGGCACCGCCCGCGCAGGCGGGGGAAGTGGCTCCTCTTCTCCATCGCAGATGTGACTGCGCGCGCCGTGGCGCGCCGGGAGGAGGATCTATGTGCGGCATCGTCGGATACGTCGGCGACGAGCAGGCTCTCCCCGTCCTGCTCGAAGGATTGGCCAAGCTCGAGTACCGGGGCTATGACTCGGCGGGAGTGGCCGTGGTCGACGGCGGCCTCGCCGTGGCGCGCCGGGCCGGCCGGCTGGAGCGGCTCGTCGAGTCACTTGAGGGCGGCGACATGCGGGGGCAGGCCGGGATCGGCCACACGCGCTGGGCGACGCACGGCGCGCCGACCGATGGGAACGCGCACCCCCACCGCGATTGCTCCGGACGACTCGCGATCGTGCACAACGGGATCATCGAGAACCACGACGTCTTGCGTGCCGAGCTGTCGGAGGCCGGGCACACGTTCACCAGCGAGACCGACACCGAGGTCGCGTCCCACCTGATCGAGCAGATCATCGAGGAGCGCGGCTGCGACCTGCTCGAAGCGGTGAGGCTCGCGGTGGCGCGTCTCGAAGGCGCGTTCGCGCTCGTCGCGGTTCATGCGGACGAGTCCGACCGAATCGTGGTTGCGCGCCAGGATCCTCCGATCATCGTCGGTGCCTCCAAGGAGGCGGGTCTGGTCGCGTCGGACATACCGGCCCTTCTCGCCTACACGCGCGACGTCATCCCCCTCGACAACCGCCAGCTCGCCGATGTCCGCAGAGGGTCGGTGCGTGTGTACGACTTCGACGGTGCCGAGGTCGAGCCGCATATGGTCCACGTCGAATGGGACCTGGACGCCGCCGAGAAAGGCGGCTTCGAGGACTTCATGCTGAAGGAGATCTACGAGCAGCCGGAGGCGGTCCGCAACACGATGCGCGGGCGCCTCGACCACGAGGGTCACATCACGCTCGACGAGGTGACGTGGACGACCGACGATCTCCGGCACATCGACAAGGTCGTGGTCGTGGCTTGTGGCACGTCGTTCCACGCGGGTATGGCGGCCAAGCACTCGATCGAGCACTGGACGCGGGTTCCGGTGGAGCTCGATCATGCGAGCGAGTTCCGCTATCGCGATCCGGTGCTCGACGACAAGAGCCTCGTCATCGGCATCGCGCAGTCGGGCGAGACCGCAGACACGCTGGCCGCGGTTCGCTTCGCGCGCGAGATGGGAGCCAAGGTGCTCGCGGTGACGAACGTCGTGGGGTCCTCGATCACCCGCGATGCGGACGCCGTCCTGTTCACCCACGCGGGCCCGGAGATCGGTGTCGCCGCGACCAAGACGTTCCTCGCGCAGCTCGTGGCGCTGAACGTCTTCGCGCTGTATCTCGCGCAGGAGCGAGGATCGATGACGCCGGAGAAGCTCGCCGAGACGATCGCGGCGATGCGCGCGCTGCCCGAGCAGATCGAGGAGGCCCTCCTCGTCCACGACGACGTCGCGCGCGCGGCGAAGCGCTACGCGGACGTCCGCGACGTCTTGTTCATCGGCCGGGGGGTCGGCAACGCCGTCGCGATGGAAGGGGCGCTCAAGCTCAAGGAGCTCTCTTACATCCATGCCGAGGGCTACGCCGCCGGCGAGCTCAAGCACGGCCCGATCGCGCTGGTCGAGCAGGGCCTGCCGGTAGTCGCGATCCTGACCGGGCAGAGGCTCTACGACAAGATGCTGGCGAACGTCGAGGAGGTGCGGGCGCGAGGTGCGGACACGATCCTCGTCGCGCCGCGGGGCGACGACAGGGCGCGGGCACTGGCGAACGAGCTGTTCGAGGTGCCGCCCACGAAGCCCCTCCTGTCACCGATCGTCGACTCGATCCCGTTGCAGCTGCTCGCCTACTACATCGCGAAGGAGCGGGGCCTCTCGCCGGACAAGCCGCGCAACCTCGCGAAGAGCGTGACGGTCGAGTAGCCGGTAGAGAGGCGCTCCGTGCACGCGGTGCCAACGCCCGACGAGATGCGTGCCGCGGACGCGGCTGCGATCGCCGCGGGCACGCCGGGCCACGTCTTGATGGAGCGCGCCGGTAGACGCGTGGCGCATGCGGCGCTTTCACTCCTGGGCGCGCGCTACGGCCGGCGCGCCGTAGTCGTGTGCGGCGCCGGCAACAACGGTGGAGACGGATTCGTCGCGGCGCGCGCGCTCGGGCGCGCGGGCGCCGGCGTCCTCTGCGGCATCGTCGGTGACCGGGAGCGCATCCGCGGCGACGCCCTCCTCCACCTCCGCGAGATGGAGGCCGCCGGGGTTCCGGCGCGACCGTTCGACGAGTCGATGCTCGAGCGTGCCGACGTCGTCGTCGACGCCATCTTCGGCACCGGGTTCCGGGGGAGCGCCGAGGGCGCCGAGGCCGAGACGATCAGCGCGATCAACCGGCGCGCCGCTCCCGTCGTCGCGGTCGACATCCCCTCCGGGCTCGACGGCTCGACCGGGGCGGCTTCGGGTCCCGCCGTACGGGCGGCGGTCACGGTGGCGCTGGGAGCGCCGAAGATCGGAACGCTCCTCGGCTCCGCCGCCGCCTTCACCGGACGCCTTCTTGTCGCCGACATCGGGATCCCCGTGGCGCAGACGTGGGCGCGCCTCGCCGAGGAGCCGGACGTCGCAGCCGCGCTGGGCGATCGGCCGCCCGACGCGCACAAGAGGAGCAAGGGCGTCGTCGTGGTCTTCGCCGGATCCGATGAGGTTCTCGGCGCGCCCCTCCTCACGGCGCGCAGTGCGAGTCGTGCCGGTGCCGGCTACGTCGTGTTGTGCTCGACCCCGTCGGTCCGGCGCGCCGCGGCGACGGCCGCGCCCGAGGTCGTGACGCGCTCTTCGGGAGAGGCCCTTCTCGGAGCGGATGCCGTCGACGCGGTCGCCGATCTGCTTCCCGATGCATCCGCGGTCGCGGTCGGACCCGGCATCGGGACCGGCACGCGAGCGGCGGAGCTGGTGGCGCGCCTCGCCGAAGAGGTGAGCGTCCCGCTCGTGGTCGACGCAGACGCGCTCACGCTTCTCGCCGACGACAGGGCTCCGCTCGAGCGCCGCGGCGCACCGGCGATCCTCACGCCCCACCCCGGCGAGCTGGGGCGCCTTCTACGTCGTCCGGCCGCCGAGGTCGCGGCCGACCCCGCCGCCGCCGGGCGCGCCGTGGCGGAGCGGTTCCCCAGGGTGGTCGTCCTCGTCAAGGGGCCGCGGTCGCTGGTGGTCGCGCCGGGCGGGACACGAGCCGTCGTCGCGGATCGCGGCGGACCGGAGCTCGCCACCGCCGGCACCGGAGACGTGCTCACGGGAGTGATCGCGGCACTGGTCGCGGAGACGCAGGATCCTTTCACCGCGGCGTGGGCTTCCGCCTGGCTGCACGGGTCCGCCGGCGCGCTCGCCGCGGAACGTCGGGGCCGCGCCGGCGTCGTCGCGATGGACGTGGCCGAGGAGCTCGCGGCGGCGCGCGCCGCGCTCCGGCGGCAACCACCGCTTACGCTCGGCCGATGATCCGTCTGAGCCCCGAGGAGGCGGCGCGCCGCGGGCACCCGGTCTGGGCCGAGATCGACCTCGGAGCGTTGCGGCACAACGTGCGCGAGCTGCGGCGCCGAGCCGGCGGCGCCGAGGTGATGGGCGTCGTCAAGGGCTACGCCTACGGGCACGGCAACCCGGCATCGGCCGAGGCGATGCTCCAAGGGGGAGCGTCTCGCCTAGGTGTGGCGCGCGTCGCCGAGGCGCTGCATCTGCGGGACGCCGGCATCACCGCCCCGGTCCACGTCTTCTCCGAGCCGCCGCCTGCCGCCGCCGGCGTCGTGATCGACCGGCAGCTCACGGCCACCGTGTACACCGAAGCCTTCGCCCGCGCGTTGTCGGACGAAGCCGTGAGCAGGGGGACGACGGTCCCCGTTCACGTCAAGCTCGACACCGGTATGCACCGCGTGGGCCTGCCGGCGGACGAGGTCCCCGACGCCCTCCGGCTCCTGAAGTCGTTGCGGGGCATCGAGATCGAGGGCGCGTGGAGCCACTTGGCGGTCGCCGATACGCCGGAGCATCCCTTCAACCGGAAGCAGCTCGATCTCTTCCGCGACCTGCTCGGCGCGTTCGAGCGCGCCGGCATCTCGTTGCGCTACCGGCATCTCGCGAACTCGGCGGCGACCCTCGCCCTCCCCGAAACGCATTTCGACCTCGTCCGCCCCGGGGTGGCGTGCTACGGCCTATGGCCCGGACAAGCGCTCGAGGGCGCGGCCGACCTCCGTCCGGTCATGAGCCTGCGCGCGCGCATCAACATGGCGAAGGAGGTGCCCGCGGGCGACGCGTTGAGCTACGGGTTGACCTACGAGCTGCGCCGAACGGGTCGCGTCGTGACGGTTCCGGCCGGCTATGCGGACGGCTACGCGCGCGGCTTGTCGGGCAGGGCGGATGTCTTGATCCGCGGCCGCCGCTTCAAAGTGTCGGGAACCGTCTGCATGGATCAGTTCATGGTCGACGTGGGCGATGAAGAGATCGAGATCGGCGACATCGTGACGCTCGTCGGTCGCGACGGTGACGAGCGGGTGACGGCGGAGGAGTTGGCCGCGCTGCTCGGCACGATCAACTACGAGGTGGCGAGCCGTATCCCGTCGCGCGTCCCGCGCCTGTACGTCGACGAGGACGAGAGTGCCGCGGGCTAGGAGCATCGCCGCGCTCGCGGCGGCGGCCGCCGGTCTCGGCGCCGGGATCGTCGCGGAGCGCTCCGCGGTTCGCCGGCGGCGCCGCAACGATCCGGAAGCGGCGGAGCGCTACGGCACGCGCCGGGGGGAGCGCTCCCGTGTGCTCGAGCTCGAGGACGGGGCGCGGCTGGCGGTGGAAGAGGTCGGCCCGGCAGAGGCGCGTTCCGGCGTGGTGTTCGTCCACGGCTCGTGTCTGCGAACGGACGTGTGGCACTACCAGATGCCGGGCATCGACGGCCGGCGTCTCATCTTCTACGACCTCCGCGGCCATGGGTTGTCGCAGCCCAAAGGAGACACCGACTTCTCCGTCAGGACGCTCGCCGGCGACCTCGCCCGCGTGATCGAGGACGCAGGACTCGAGGAAGTGGTCGTCGTCGGTCACTCCGTCGGCGGGATGGCGGCGTTGCAGTTCGCCCTCGATCACGAGCGCGACCAGGGGACTTCGATCAAGGGACTCGTGCTCCTGAACACGACCTACCGTCCCGCGGTCGAGACGTTGGTCGGCGGTGCGGCCGTCGCGAGGGTGGAGCGTCTCGCGCGGCGCCCGCTCGACGTCATCGGCAAACGCGCCGACTATGTGGAGCGGCTGCGGAAGATCATCAAGCCGTCGGACGCCGTCTTCTGGACCGTCGCGCTGGCCGGTTTCGGACCCGGAGCTTCCGCGAAGCAGATCGACTTCACCTACGACATGCTCGCGGAGACTCCGGCCGACGTCATCTTCGATCTCATCCGCTCCTACCGCGACTTCGACGTGCGCGACCGCCTCGACGAGGTCGGCGTGCCGGCTCTCGTGGTCGGCGGTACCCACGATCGCATCACGGTGTCCTCCGCCTCCGACTACCTCGCGCGCAACCTCCCGAAGGCCGAGCTGGTGATGCTGGAACGCTGCGGGCACATGTCGATGCTCGAGCGACACCGAGAGGTGAACCGACAGATCGCCGCGTTCTGCGCGAACGTCCTCTGACGAGGCCCCCGCGAGACGCTCGACTAAAGTGGTTCGACTTTTCCACCTACCAGGATCGAGGATGAAAGACCAACGCATAGAACGCCTGGCCGACGTGCTCATCGGCTACTCGCTGAAGGTGAAGCCGCAGGACACCGTCCAGATCAAAGGGGCCTACGTCGCGGAGCCGTTGATGCTCGCCCTCTACCGCCGTTGCCTCGCCGCCGGCGCCTATCCGAAGTTGCTGGTATCGCTGCCTGAGGCCGAACCGCTCTTCTACCGTTATGCGAGCGACGAGCAGCTCGGATTCGTATGGCCGACGGACGAGTGGGCCGCGGAGAACGTCGACTGCTCGATAAGCATCATCAGTGAGACGAACACGCGGGCGCTGTCGCGCGTCGACCCGGCGCGCCAGGTGATCGCCTCGCGCGCTCGTAAGCACCTGCTGGACACCTTCATGCGCCGCTCGGCCGCGGGTGAGTTCCGGTGGATGGTCACGCTCTTCCCGACGCAGGCGCACGCGATGGAGGCGGAGATGAGCCTCGAGGAGTACGAGGACTTCTTCTTCCGCGCCTGTCTCGTCGACGCGGAAGACCCGGTGGCCGAGTGGGAGCAGGTGGCGGAGCGACACCGGCGCTTGGAGGAGTGGCTGTCGGGCCGCCGCGAGATGCACATCACCGGCGAGGGAACCGACCTCTACCTCGACGTCTCCGACCGCCGGTGGATCCCCTGCGACGGCGGCGAGAACTTCCCCGACGGCGAGATCTTCACGGGGCCCGTCGAGACTGCCACCCGGGGGCACATCACCTTTTCCTATCCCGCGATCTACGGCGGCAACGTCGTCGAGGGGATCCGGCTCACGTTCACCGACGGCCGGGTGACCGACGCCAGCGCGAACAAGAACGAGGAGTTCTTGATCACGACGCTCGACGCCGACGAGGGCGGGCGCGTGATCGGCGAGGCCGGGATCGGGACCAACTACGGCATCACCGACTTCTCCGGCGAGATCCTGCTCGACGAGAAGATCGGCGGCACCGTCCACCTCGCGCTCGGCGCCTCCTATCCCGAGACCGGCGGGACGAACGAGTCGGCGATCCACTGGGACATGGTCTGCGACCTGCGGCGAGGCGGCCGTATCACCTTCGACGGCGACGTCCTGATGGAGGACGGTCGCCTGCTCGTCTGAACGGTGGAGCAGGGGGGCCTCCTTCTATAGGCTCTGGTCATGTCCCGCCCGGATGACCCGTCGGACGCTCGCGTCGTCGACATCGACTCCGTTCGCGCCGAGGCCCTGAGCTGTATCAGGTGCCCTCTCGCCCGGAGCCGCACGAACGTCGTGTGGGCCGACGGGAACCTCGACGCCGACCTGCTGTTCATCGGTGAGGCGCCCGGGTTCCACGAGGACCAGCAGGGGATCCCCTTCGTCGGCGCCGCGGGGCAGCTGCTCGACCGGATGCTCGCGGAGATCGGCCTCGACCGGACGCAGGCGGCGATCGTCAACGTCCTCAAGTGCCGCCCGCCGGGGAACCGCGACCCGCGACCCGAGGAGATCGAGGCGTGCAAGCCGTACCTCGAAGCGCAGCTCGCGCACATGAGGCCCAAGGTCATCGTCACGCTCGGAAACTTCGCCACCCGCTTCGTGCTGGAGGAGCAGATCGGCATCACGAGGGCGCGCGGCCGCGTCTACGAGCGGCGCGGCGCCAAGGTGGTGCCGACTTTCCATCCCGCCGCCGCGCTGCGGGGTGGCCGCTTCGGGGGGATGAGCCCGGTCGACGCGATCCGTGCCGATCTGCAGACCGTCCGGCATCTGCTCGATCGCGCGCGTGCCGTCCGGGAGCCGGTAGCGGCGGGAGCGTCGGCCGCCGAGCCCGTCGGCGCGACGCAGCTCGGGCTCTTCTGAGGAGACATGCGTCCGTCTTTCGCCGTGACCAGCACCTCTCCCGAGGAGACGCGGATCATCGGCGCGGCCCTCGCCCCGATGCTCCTGCCCGGCGACGTCATCTCGCTGGCCGGGGATCTCGGCGCCGGAAAGACCGTGCTAGTGCAGGGCGTGGCCGCGGCTCTCGGCGTGGACGGTCGGGTCACGTCGCCGACCTTCACGATCGTCCACGAGTACCGGGGCCGCTATCCGATACTGCACCTCGACGTGTACCGCCTGAACTCCTTCCAGGAGGTCCTCGATCTCGGGTTCGAGGAGCTGCTCGATCCCGAGGCGATCCTGCTGGTGGAGTGGGGCGAGGCGGTGGCGCCGCTCCTGCCGCGCCGGTATCTCGAGGTGGTTCTGCGTCGCACGGAGGATCCGCAGGCGGAGGATCACAGGCGCATCACGTTCCGGCCGCACGGGGACGACTGGGTCCGTAAGCTCGACGGCATGCGCACGACGGCCGAGACACTTCTAGATGCCGCGTCACCGGGCGAGTCGACCGGTCCCCGCTTCGAGCGGGTTCCGGCCGATCCGCGCGGGGACAGAGGCGCGTAGGCACGGCCGTGCTGGTCCTCGGGATCGAGACGTCGACGCCGCAGGCGAGCGTCGCCATCGGATCGGAGCAAGGGGTCGTGGCGTCGGCCATGGTGAGCCGCGGCGCCTCCTACAACGAGTTCCTCCTGCCCGCCATCCGGTTCTGCCTCGACGAGGCCCGCCTCGACTACCGGAACCTCGGCGGCATCGCCGTCAGTCTCGGGCCGGGGTTGTTCACCGGGATGCGTGTCGGGGTCGCCACCGCCAAGTCGCTGGCTCAGGCCCTCAGCGTGCCGATCTGCGGGATGGCGAGCCTCGACCTCGTCGCCTATGAGGTGCGCTACTCCCCGAAGACGATCTGTGTCGCCCTCGATGCCCGCCGCAACGAGGTCTTCTCGGCTTTCTATCGCTCGTCGCCGGGCGGCATCCAGCGGATGAGCGAGTACCGGATCGAGACCCCCGAGGGCTTAGCCGTCGGGCTCGAGTCACGCCGCGAGGACGTGCTCTTGGTCGGGAACGGAGCGCTTCTCTACCGGGATGTGTTCGAGGAGATCGGACCGGTGGTCGAGATCGGGACGATGAGCCATTCCTTCCCGAACGCGGTCTCTCTCGTCGAGCTGACGGTCCCGCGCATGTACCGCGAGGACTTCGACTCGCTGTTCGACATCAAGCCGCTGTACCTGCGCAAGTCGGCCAAGCGGATCCAGTGGGAGCGCATCCAGGGGAGCAGGAGCGCGTGATGGCGGTAGCGAGGAAGCCTGAGGACCAGGCGGTCCCGCCGATCGAGATCGCGCGCATGAGGAGAAGGCATCTTCGCCGGGTCCTCGCCATCGAGGGCCGTGTCTACCCGCGTCCCTGGAGCGCCTCGCTATTCCTGTCCGAGCTCTCGCAGCGCGCGACCCGCTCCTACGTCGTCGCGCGTATCGGCGGCTTCGTCGTCGGCTACTGCGGGATGATGTTCACCGGCCTCGAGGCGCACGTCACGAACATCGCGGTCGATCCCGACTACCACCACCTGAAGATCGGGAGCCGTCTCCTCTTGAAGCAGATAACGGAGGCGATCGCCCGCGGCGCGGAGACGATCTCGCTCGAGGTCCGGGTGTCGAACGACGGCGCTCGCGCGATGTACGAGAAGTTCGGCTTCTCAGTCACCGGCGTCCGCAAGGGCTACTACATCGAGACGAACGAGGATGCGTACGTGATGGTCGTCGAAGACGCTTCGTCCACGGCATACCGCCTCCGTTTGCAGGGGCTGCGCGACGAGGTCCAGAGGTTGGAGCGCGGGCGCGGTGGGTGACGTGCTGTGGAGCGCTCCGGAGCCGGCGGTCCTCGAGGAGAAGGTCGGCGAGTGGGACGAAGACACGCTCGTCCTCGGCATCGAGACGTCGTGCGACGAGACCTCCGCGTCGGTCGTGCGCGGGGGCCGGGGCATCCTCTCGAACGTGATCGTCTCGCAGGTCAGGTTGCACGGCGAGTACGGGGGGATCGTCCCGGAGATCGCGGCGCGCGCCCACGTCGAGGCGTTGACGCCGGCGATCGCCGACGCGCTCCGCGAAGCCGATCTCACCTTCTGGGATCTCGACGCGGTGGCTGCGACCGTCGGTCCCGGGCTGATCGGTTCGCTCCTGGTCGGTGTCGCCGAGGCGAAGTCGATCGCCGCCGTGCTCGGCATCCCCTTCCTCGCGGTCAACCACCTGGAGGCACACGTCTACTCGAACCTGCTGGCGGATCAGGACGCCGCCTTCCCTGCGCTGGTCCTCGTGATCTCCGGCGGCCACACGCTCCTGGTCGACGCCCGCGGCCACGGCGATTACCACGTGCTCGGCGGGACGATCGACGACGCCGCGGGCGAGGCTTTCGACAAGGTGGCCCGCTTCCTCGGCCTCGACTACCCCGGTGGGCCGGAGATCGACCGCCTTTCGCTGCTGGGCGACCCGGAGGCGATCTCGTTCCCCCGGGCGATGATCAACGAGGCGGGGTTCGATGTCTCCTACTCCGGTCTGAAAACCGCGGTCATCAACTACGTGAGGAAGGCGGAGGCCCGGGGGGAGGCGGTCTCGGTCGAGGACGTAGCGGCGTCGTTCCAGGCGGCAGTCGTCGACATCCAGGTCACGAAGACGATGGCGGCCGTCGAGCACGCAGGTGCCCATCGGGTCTTCCTCTGCGGCGGAGTCGCGGCCAACTCCGGCCTGCGGAAGGGGTTGTCGGACGCGTGCGAGGAGCGGGGCCTGACGCTCACGGTCCCGCCGCTCGAGCTGTGCACCGACAACGCCGCGATGGTGGCGGCGTGCGGGGCGGCGATGCTGCGGAGGGGGCTGATCAGCGGCCTCGAGACCGCGCCCGACCCGAACCTCGGCTTCGTTTGACCGGCGTCCGCGCCTCGCGCTACTCTTAGCACTCGCAGCATCGGAGTGCTAATCCCGTCCGACGTTCGAGTTGGAGGTACGTATGGCGACTGCTACCAAGACCACGCTCAAGCCGCTCGAGGACCGCATCCTGGTCCGCCCGGAGGAGGGCGAAGAGACCACCGCCTCCGGCATCGTGATCCCCGACACGGCCAAGGAGAAGCCCCAGCAGGGGACGGTCCTCGCGGTGGGCCCCGGCAAGCGGAGTGACACCGGCGACCTCATCCCGATGGACGTCAGCGAGGGTGACCGCGTCATCTACTCGAAGTACGGCGGTACCGAGATCAAGCTCGACGGCGAGGAGCTGCTCATCCTGTCGGCTCGCGACGTACTCGCGATCCTCGGCTAGAGCGATTCCCTTCGTTCCGTTTCCGGCGCAGGGCTCGTCCCTGCGCCAAACCGCGTCGGGGGACGGTGTCCCCGAGAGGAGTTTCGAATGCCCAAGCTGCTGAGATTCGACGAGGAGGCGCGCCGGGGGCTAGAGGCCGGCGTCGACCGCCTCGCCAACGCCGTGCGCGTGACGCTCGGCCCCCGCGGCCGCAACGTCGTGCTCGACAAGAAGTGGGGCGCGCCGACCATCACCAACGACGGCGTGACGATCGCCAAGGAGATCGAGCTCGAGGACCCGTGGGAGAACATGGGCGCCCAGCTCGTGAAGGAAGTGGCGAGCAAGACCAACGACATCGCGGGGGACGGCACCACCACCGCGACGGTCCTCGCGCAGGCGCTCGTCCGGCAGGGCCTGCAGGCGGTGGCGGCAGGGACCAACCCCATGGCCATGAAGCGCGGCATCGAGAGGGCCGTGCGCGCCGCGGTCGACTCGATCAAGTCACAGTCGCGCGACGTCGAGGACCGGGCGGAGATCGCCCACGTGGCCGCCATCTCGGCGAACAACGACCCCGAGATCGGCGAGATGGTCGCCGAGGCCATGGACAAGGTCGGCAAGGACGGCGTCATCACGGTCGAGGAGTCGAACACCTTCGGTCTCGAGCTCGAGCTCGTCGAAGGTATGCAGTTCGACAAGGGCTACATCTCGCCATACTTCGTCACCGACCAGGACAGGATGGAGGCGGTCCTCGACGATCCCTACATCCTGTTCGCGCAGCAGAAGATCTCGTCGGTCCGCGACCTTCTGCCGGTGCTCGAGAAGGTCATGCAGGCCGGGAAGTCGCTCCTGATCGTCGCCGAGGACATCGAGGGAGAGGCACTGGCGACCCTGGTCGTCAACAAGATCCGCGGCACCTTCAAGGCGGTCGCGGTCAAGGCCCCCGGCTTCGGTGACCGCCGCAAGGCGATGCTCCAGGACATGGCGATCCTGACCGGCGGCCAGGTGGTCAGCGAGGAGATCGGCCTCAAGCTCGAGGGTGTGTCGCTCGACATGCTCGGCCGGGCGCGCAAGGTCGTCGTTACGAAGGACGAGACGACGATCGTCGAGGGCTCCGGAGCCGAGGACGAGATCCGGGGACGCGTCGAGCAGATCAAGGCCGAGATCGACCGGACCGATTCCGACTGGGACCGCGAGAAGCTGCAGGAGCGCCTCGCGAAGCTCTCCGGCGGCGTGGCCGTCCTCAAGGTCGGAGCGGCCACCGAGGTCGAGCTCAAGGAGAAGAAGCACCGCATCGAGGACTCTGTCTCGGCCACGCGCGCCGCGGTCGAGGAGGGGATCGTTCCCGGCGGCGGCGTCACGCTGGTGCGCGCTCGGGAGGCGGTCGAGGCCCTCGACCTAGCCGGGGACGAGGCGGTCGGCGCGCGCATCGTGGCTCGCTCGCTCGAGGCCCCGCTCCGGTGGATCGCGCAGAACGCCGGTTTCGAGGGCGGCGTCGTGGTGGAGCGCGTGCGGGGCGAGAAGCCCGGCCACGGTCTGAACGCGGCCACAGGCGAGTACGTCGACCTCATGAAGGTCGGCGTCATCGACCCCGTGCGGGTGACGCGTTCGGCGCTCGAGAACGCGGCCTCGATCGCGGCTCTTCTGCTCACGACCGAGGCGACGATCGTGGACAAGCCGGAGGAGGAGCAGGCGCCGCCGGCACACGCGGGCCACGACCACGGCATGGGGATGATGTAGCGACCTCAGGACGAAAAGCGGGGGGCCCGGCCGGGATCCGGCCGGGCCCTTTGCGTTGCCGGGGTGCGAAGGCTGGGGGCGACCGCCTCTACGGGAGGTAGGACATCGGGTTCACGGGCGAGCCGTTGACCCGGACCTCGAAGTGGAGGTGGTCTCCCGTGCACGAGCCGGTGCAGCCGACGTAGCCGACGACCTGGCCCTGCTTCACCGACTGGCCGGCGCCGACCGCGAACCCCGAGAAGTGGGCGTAGAGGGTGGCGATGCCACCCCCGTGGTCGACGATCACCGCGTTGCCGTATCCGGAGTAGGACGATGCCAGGATCACGGAGCCGCCCTTCGCCGCCACAACAGGCTGTCCGGTGTAGCCGTCGATGTCGATGCCGGTGTGCATGCGTCCCCACCGCGGACCGTAGCCCGAGGTGACGGGCCCGTTGAGCGGCCAGATGAAGCCCTGGTTCGACTCTCCGAGACTGGTGACGGAACGCTGCGCCTGCGCGGCGATGATCTCGTTGCGGATGTCCTCGGCCGCCTGCTCGAGATCACCCTCTCGATCGCGGAGCCGGGCGACTTCGGCCTGGACCTGCGCGTAGGCGTCGTCGAGATCGGCTTTCCGCTCCTCCATCTCCGCCAGGAGCTTGGAGCGGCCGCGGAGCTTCTCGCTGAGCTCCTCCTTCTTGCCCAGCAGGATCCGGTTCTGTTCCTGGATCTCGACCTTGAGCCTGCCGTAGCGGATCAGGGCTCCGGTGTTCTCCTGCGCGGCCACGCCGAGCATCGCCGCCTTCTCGTCAAGCTCGGCGAGGGACTCGGACTGCAGGAGCGCGTCGATCACCTCGGTGGAACCCTGCTTGTAGAGCATCACCGCCTGCTCGGTGGCGCGGTCCTCGACGGCGTCGATCTTCTTCTGGGTTGCCTTGATGTGAGCCTCGACGGTCCGCACCTCGGACTCCACCGTAGCGATCTGGCCGTTCAGCTTGTTGACGGCGATCTGGATCGTGTTGATCTCACGCTCGAGCCTGCGGATGTGGCTCCTGAGCGAGCCCGCCCGAGCGCTCTTCCGGTCGAGGTTCTCGCGGACCGTCTCGAGCTGCTGTCTGGTCTCGTCGAGTTTCTTCCGCTGGCCGGCGGGGGAGGTAACGGCGGGAACGAGGAGGGTGCACAGGACGGTGGCGGCGATGAGGACGCGGCCCAGCCGTTCTCGCTGCAAACTCGCTCTCCCTTCTCCGTCGATGAGGTCGTGCCCGCGATGACGTCGCCGGGCGCTCCGTCCCCGACCTCGTGCCCGTGATCGGAGGGCCTGCAGACCGGCCGCCGGGCATCCTGCCACAGCAGTATGACCGTCGCAAGGACCGGCCCAGAGATACGACGCGGCGGCCCCTTCTCCTCTTGGGGGGCCGACCGGGCCGCGCCGCGTCCGCGAAAAGATTTTTCGCGGACCCATTGCGCCGAGTCCCGGGCGGTCGTACTGTTCGTGACGCACCCGCTGAGTTGTAAACCGGCTTCGGCCGGGACGAAGGCTCGGCGGGTGCATTTTTATGCCCCTGGCGCCCCTCCTAGCGGTCCGCTACGGTGGCATGGCAAAACGTGACAGAACGGGAAGAGCGATGTCCGCTGATCTGCTCCAGCTAGAGGCCGCGATCCGGGAACTGCCCCACGTCCTCGGGTGCGTCATCTTCTCCGGCCCCGACGGCGCCCCCAGTGAGGTTCAGGCGTTCACGTCGGCCGACGCCGACCGTGCCGCGGTGGAGCGTTCGATCGCCGCTGAGATCGCCGCCCGGGGGGTGGGCGACAGCGTCCGCCGGGTCTTCGTCTTCGAGTTGGAGGCGGACTCGCTGTTCGGCGACACGGGCGAGACCGACGCCTCATCGGTCGCGGAGGGGTCGCTCGAGGAGGCGGACCGGCAGCCCGACGCGGGCCGCCCCGTTCTGCAACAGGTGGAGCTGCGAGCCTCGGAGGGACACACGGTCGCCGAGGTGGTGGTCGGCGGCCATAGCGGCCGCGCGGAGGGGCGGAAGACGACGCACGGGCTGCGGGTCCTCGCGGAGGCCACGCTCGACGCCGTATCCCGACTTACGGGGCGTTCCGATCTCGTGCTCGAAGGTGCGGCGGTCGCCTCGACCACGGCGGGCGAGGCAGTGATCGTCTTCGTCCGCGTCGGCGACGATCGCCTCGTAGGCGCGGCGCCGGTGCGGGAGGGGGCGCTGGCCGAGGTGGCGGTGCGGGCGACCCTGGATGCCGTCAACCGGAAGTTGGGCACCGCCTCCTGAGGAACAGCGCACCTCTCGGCTCGCGCTGGTAGAGTCGGAGTGCTATAGGAGTGCGCGGGCCTCAGGAGTGCTTGCGGAGTGTTGATGGGCCCCGCTCCATGATCCCGGTCGACCGAGGAGGAAACACGCATGCCGCAGACACTGAAAGACGTTCCCGGCGCGCCGCCGCACGGCGGTGCTCTGGAGGTTCGCATGGCGGGCTCCGAGCGGGACGATCTCGTCGCCGAAGCATCTTCACTCCCCGGGATCGAGGCGAAGTCGCGTCGGGTGTTGAGCGACCTCGAGCTCCTCGCCGCCGGAGCCGTTTCGCCGAATCAGGGCTTCATGAACGAGGCCGACTACAACTCGGTAGTGGAGGACATGCGCCTGGCGAACGGCCTCCCCTGGAGCCTCCCGATCACGCTCGCGGCTACCGATGAAGAGGTGTCGTCGCTCGCCCGCGGCGAACGCGCGGCTGTCGTTCACGAGGGGACGCCGGTAGCGATCATCACGGTCGAGGATGTGTTCAGGTTCGACGCGCGGCATGAGGCGGAGCGCACCTATGGAACCACCGACGAGGCGCATCCTGGCGTCTCGTACCTCTACTCGCAGGCGCCGAACTACGTGGGCGGCGAGGTCACCGTCCTGAGCAACGTGTTCGCCCACGAGTTCGCCGACTACCGCTTGACGCCGCTGCAGCTTCGCGAACGCATCGCCGAGCGCGGCTGGTCGACCGTCGTCGCCTTCCAGACTCGCAATCCCATCCACCGCGCGCACGAGTACCTCACTAAAGTCGCGCTCGAGATCGTCGACGGGCTCGTCATCCATCCGCTCGTGGGCGGGACGAAGGCCGACGACATCTCGGCAGAGACGCGCATGCGTTGCTACGAGGTCCTGATGGAGGGCTACTACCCTCGCGACCGCGTCCTCCTGAGTGTCTTCCCGGCGGCCATGCGCTACGCGGGCCCGCGGGAGGCGATCTGGCACGCGCTCCTGCGCAAGAATTACGGCGTTACGCACTTCATCGTGGGGCGCGATCACGCCGGCGTCGGCGACTACTACGGCACGTACGACGCGCAGAAGATCTTCGACACCTTCGAGCCCGGCGAGCTGGGCATTGAGCCGCTCAAGTTCGAGCACTCTTTCTTCTGCAAGTCGTGCGGTGCGATGGCCTCGGCGAAGACGTGTCCTCACGACCGTTCCGAGCACGTTCACCTCTCGGGCACGCAGGTCAGGCAGATGCTCTCAGAGGGGGTCGAGCCGCCGGCGGAGTTCTCCCGTCCCGAGGTCGCGCGCATCCTGATCGAGGATGCGCGGAGCAAGGCATAAGGAGCTTCCATGGGGCTGTTCGACAAGATCAAGAAGAAGGGCGGCGGCGAGCCGCGGCGCAAGGTGATGGTCATCGGCCTCGATTGCGCGCCTCCCGAGCACATCTTCGACGAGTACGCGGATGAGGTTCCGACCCTCACGAAGCTGAAAGAGAACGGGCTGTGGGGTCCTCTCGAATCGATCACGCCGCCCATCACCGTGCCCGCCTGGATGTGCATGATGACCTCCAAGGATCCGGGAACGCTCGGGATCTACGGCTTCCGTAACCGGAAGGACCACACCTACGAGGGGCTCGAGTTCGCCACGTCGCTGAAGGTCAAGGAGCCCGCGGTTTGGGACATCCTGTCGGAGAACGGCAAGACGTCGATCGTCATGTCGGTGCCGCCCTCGTATCCGCCGAAGCCGCTCAACGGGGTCCAGGTCGGCTGCTTCCTGACGCCGACGAACGAGAGTGAATACACCTATCCGAAGGAGCTGAAGCCGGAGCTTCTCGAGAACGCTGGCGAATACATCTTCGACGTGCGCAACTTCCGCACCGACAACACGCAGTACATCATCGACGAGTCGTACAAGATGACCGAAGCGAAGTTCCGCAACGCCGACTATCTCCTGTCGAACAAACCGTGGGACTTCTTCATGATCGTCGAGATGGGCCCGGACCGGCTGAACCACGGCATCTGGTCGTTCGTCGATCCGAACCATCCGCGCTACGAGCCGGACAACCCGTTCAGGCATGCGCTCCGCGACTACTACCGGTTCCTCGACGGCAAGATCTCCGACCTTCTCGCGAAGCATGCGGACGACGACACGACCGTGCTGGTCGTCTCGGACCACGGGGCGAAGGCCATGGTCGGCGGCGTCTGCTTCAACGAATGGCTGGTCGGCGAGGGACTGCTCGCGTTCGAGGGAGACCTCCCCGACGAGGTCACGCCGATCAACAAGCTCAAGATCGACTGGTCGAAGACCACCGCGTGGGGCGACGGCGGCTATTACGGGCGCCTCTTCCTGAACGTCGCGGGGCGCGAGCCGAACGGCATCGTGCCGCGCGAGCGCTACGAGGAAGTCCGCGACGACCTGATCCGGAGGATCGAGGCGATGGTCGATCACGAGGGCAACCCGATGGGGAACAAGGCGCTCAAGCCCGAAGATCTCTACGAGAACGTCAACGGCGTCGCGCCCGACCTCATCGTCATTTTCGGCGCATTGCGGTGGCGGAGCGTCGGCTCCCTGGGCCACGGATCGATCTACACCTTCGAGAACGACACCGGTCCCGACGAGGCGAACCATGCCGAACACGGCATCTTCATCATGAGCGGCGCGCCGGGGCAGCCCACCGGCCGGCGCGATGGCCTTCATCTGTGGGACGTTCACACGACGATCCTCGACCTGTTCGATCTCCCGCCGGCCGAGGGTGCCCGCGGTCGATCGGCACTGAAGAGTTAGGAGGAGTCACTTCATGCCACTCAAGCAAGCGGACCGTGAGCGCGGCTGCGTCATCTGGTTCACGGGGCTTTCCGGGTCGGGCAAGACGACCATCGCCCACCTGGTGGAGGAGCGTCTCGCTCAGGCCGGTGTGCCGATCGAGCTGCTCGACGGCGACGTCGTCCGCGAGAACCTCTCGAAGGGCCTCGGCTTCTCGAAGGAGGACCGCGACACCAACATCCGCCGGATCGCGTTCGTCGCGCACCTCCTGCAGAGGAACGGAGCGTTCGTCATCACCGCCGCGATCTCGCCCTACCGCTCGGTGCGCGAGGAGGCGCGGGCGATGATCAAGGACTTCGTCGAGGTGTTCGCCGACGCGCCGCTCGAGGTTTGTGAGCAGCGCGACGTCAAGGGGCTGTACGCGAAGGCGCGGGCGGGCGAGATCAAGGGCTTTACGGGGATCGACGACCCCTACGAGCCGCCGGCAGGAGCCGAGGTCGTGTGCAAGACGGCCGACGAGAGCGTCGAGGAGTCCGCGCAGAAGGTCATCGACAAGCTCGTCGAGCTGAAGTACCTCATCGACGAGTGACGTGATCGATCTCCACGCGCACACCACCGTCTCCGACGGAGGCGACTCGCCGGCGGAGCTGGTAGATGCCGCACGGGCTGTCGGGCTGACGACGATCGCCGTGACGGATCACGACAACGACGCCGGTTGTGACGAAGCCGTGGCGCGCGGTCGCGAGGTCGGGGTAGAGGTCGTGCGGGGGGTGGAGATCTCGTGCGACGTCGAGGATCTCTCCACACGCGGCTTCACCCCCGAGGCGCGCCCCACCATGCACCTCCTCGGCTACTTCGTGCCCGAGAAGCAGAATCCGTTGTCGGACGCGCTGGCGGAACTGCAGCATCATCGGGCCAACCGCAACCGCGTCATCATCGAGCGATTGCAAGAGCTCGGGATCGACGTCTCGTTCGAGGAGGTCGAGGAGGAAGCGGGCGGACCGGGGGCGCAGATCGGACGGCCGCACTTCGCCGCCGTCCTCGTCCGGAAAGGCGCCGTGCCCGACTACCAGACGGCTTTCGACGATTACCTGGCGAAGGGCGCGAAGGCGTACGTGGACCGGAAGCTCTACCGCCCGGCCGAAGCGGTGGAGCTCATGCGCGCCGCGGGTGTCGTCCCCGTGCTCGCGCACCCGTTCACGTTGAAGATCGGCATCGACGATCTTCGACGCTTCGTGGAGGACCTGACGGACGCCGGCATCCAGGGCATCGAGGGCTACCACGGTGATTGGACGGAAGAGGCGCAGGAACCCGTGCGTGATATCGGGCGGCGGCTCAACCTCGTCGTGACGGGCGGCAGTGACTATCACGGCGAGATGCGCCCCGACCGACCGCTCGCGGGAGGGAAGCACGGCGTTCGGGTGCCCGAGAGGGCGCTGGACGAGCTGCGGGCCGCCGCAGGAGCCTAGGAGGGGCGATGTTCATAACGAGAGCCACCCGCCACGACCGCAGCGACATCGCCGATCTGCTGAAGGTGCAGGGCTGGGATGACGCCGACGTGACCGAGGGCCACTGGTACATAGCCCGCGCCGGAGGTGTCGTCGGCTGTGTTCAGCTCGTGGAGGTCGGACCGCAGCGCTCCGTCGTCGACAACGTGCTCGTCCATCCCGAGCATCGCGGGACGGGGGTCGGAGATGCCCTGATGAAGGCCGCGATGAACGCGAGGGGCGGGACCCTGTTCCTGTGCTGCCACGACGACAAGATCGCCTACTACGAGCGGTTCGGATTCACCACCCTCGACATCTCGGAGTGCCCCGACGAAGTGGTCGACTACTGGCGGAAGGTTGACGACTATCCGACGCCCGAGGGGCACGTCCACCACTTCATGAAGGCGCGCTGACTCAAGAGCCTTCGCGTTCCAGCTCCTCGTACACGGTGCGCGCGTACTCCACCAGGTCGGGGCGGCCGAGGGCGTCGAAGGCCTTCCCGGTCCACGAGTAGGCGAACCTCTCGCCCGGTTGTCCCGGACGGCAGTGCGCAAGCTCGTGGGCCAGGATGGCGGCCCAGAACTGGCGTCGCGTCGGAGGACGCC